>CAYVBG010000001.1:0-36260 GCA_964449205.1 uncultured Zetaproteobacteria bacterium
GGTGTCTGAAATGACTGGCGTGCAAAAATCAACCATAAGCTGGCGTTGCAAGAAGTGAATTATCTGCTTGCTGCGCAAATTGCGCACCGGCACCGTTTCGCCCGCGTTGGCTGCGCGCAGCGCCTTGCCCAGGGCCGTCACGCGAACGCCGCCGATGCGGGCGAGGATGACGACCTCGCGACCGCGTTGCACGAGCGGCGGTCGCCGCACCGAAGAAGAGAACACCACCTCTCCCTTGGCGATATCGTGGTTGGCGCGCACGCCCGCGAGTTCCCGCGGATCGCGCCACCAGCGGCCGGCGTGTCCGGCCACATTCGCCCGCGTCACGGTCAACATGGACGGAGCGAGAATGGCGCGGGCCGGAATATCCTCGCGCGCAACGACAGCCTTGGCCCACCAGCGCACGCGCACCGGCACATACCAGCGCCGGACGCGCGGTCCCTTGCCCTGTGTGGCGGTCAGGAACAGCTGTGCCGGATGGCCGCGCAAGGCGGGCAGCGTCCAGCGCAGCGCTCCGCTGGCATCCGGCCAGCGCTGCACATGCACCAGCTCGGCGCGCGCTCCGTCATGCGTCACCCCCCGCGCGAAGAACGCTTGCAGCGACTGCGCCATCGCGGCATCGGCCGCGGACGCGCCCGGAGCCGCGGCCAGCCAGGCAAGCATGGACGCGATCAGCAGTGCGGGCATCCGCGGCGACGTTCGCTCCATCGCGCGCTACCTGCGGATGTTGTTGGCGGCCTGGAGCATTTCATCCGCCGCCTGAATGGCCTTGGAGTTCATCTCATAGGCGCGTTGCGCCGCGATCAGGTTCACCATTTCATCCACGGCGCTGACATTGGATTGCTCCAGCGCGCCCTGCTCGATGGCGCCAATGCCGTTTGAACCCGGCGTGCCGTCAATCGGCGCGCCGCTGGCCTGGCTTTCCTGGAACAGGCTCTGGCCGATGGCCGTGAGCCCGCCGGGGTTGGGGAAGTCGGTCAGCTGGATTTGTCCCAATGTGGTGGACACCCCCCCCGGCTGCACGGCGGATACCGTGCCGTCGGCCGAAATGGTGATGGAGAGCGCGTCGTTGGGGATCGTGATCGAGGGTTGCAGCGGGTAGCCGTCCTGGGTGACGATCTGGCCCAGGCTGTCGATGCTGAAGTTGCCCGCGCGCGTGTAGGCCAGGTCGCCGCTGGGCAGCTGCACCTGGAAGAACCCCCGCCCCTGGATCGCCATGTCCAGCGGATTCCCCGTCTGCTGGAAGCTGCCTTCGGCGAAGATGCGGCTGACGCCGGCCGTGCGCACGCCCAAGCCCACCTGGGTGCCGCTGGGCAGTTCGTTGCCGGCGCCGTTTTGCGAGCCGGGGGCCTTGATCTGCTGATACATCAGATCCTGGAAGCTGGCCCGGGCGCGCTTGAAGCCGGTGGTGTTCACATTGGCCAGGTTGTTGGAAATGACATCCACCTTCAGGGCTTGGGCGGTCATGCCCGTGGCCGCGGTCCAAAGCGATCGCATCATGTCGGAATCCTCCTTCGATTATGGGTCATCTTGCGCATTCACCCCTGCACGCGGCCCACCTGCTCGGCGAGCAGGCCGGCGACGCGGTTGTATTGCTCGATGAGTTTCATCAACCCCTGGCTGTTGCGGGTGATGGTCATCATCTCAACCATGGTCATCACGCTGTTGACGTTGGAGCCGGTGATTTGGCCTTGATGCACGGCCGTTTCCGGGCCGGCCGGCGCGGTGTTGTCGCGCGGCGTGGCGATGCGCGCATGGCCGATTCGACGGACTTTTGACGCATCCTGGATCTTCACGATACCGAGCTTCGCCACACGCTGCTTGTTGATATATATATTGCCATTGTTGTCGGATGCGATATCGCCGGGCGGCAGGGTGATGGCGGCGCCGGTTTCGTCCAGCACCGGCTTGCCGTCTGCCGTCAAAAGATTGCCGTTGGCGTCCAGCCGGAAGTTGCCGGCGCGCGTGTAGGCAATCTCGCCTGGCGCGACCTGCACCATGAACCATCCGTCTCCGACAATGGCGAAATCCAGCGGGTTGCCGGTGTAGTGCGGCGCGCCCGGCGACAGATCCACGAAGGCTGCACCTTCGGTGGCGTAGGCGCCGGGGGTGATGCGACGGTTCGAATACAGTGCCAGCTTCTCGGTCAGCGCGGTGCGGAAGGCCAGATGGCTGCCCACGAAGCCGGGCGTGGTTGCATTGGCCAGGTTGTGGGCCACCACGTCCATCTTTTTCTGTCCCGCCTGTCCGGCCACGCCGGCGATGAAGAATCCGGTCTGCATCTCGTCTCCTCACGGTGGGCTGCCGCAGCTTGCGGCGCGTTCGCTGAAGAGGAACGCAAGAGTGATGCCAGTTTCGCTCCGCGTGCTCATGGGTTGTGTTGTATGGAAATCCGGGCCAGGCGGTTCAGGCGCGGCCGGACGCGGGCGGCATTTTTTGCCGGCCGGAACGGGCCATTTTTTCCGCCAGCCGCGCGTCGGTGGCGTAGAGAAAGGCCAGCAGTTCCGCCACCAGTTGGTAGGCCTCCTCCGGAATCTCCCTGCCCGGCGGCACGCGGGCCAGCAGGCCGGCCAGTGTGTCGTCTTCGTGGATATGGATGCGTTCCTGGCGGGCGATCTCAAGGATGCGCCGTGCGATCTCGCCGAAGCCCGCGGCCAGCACCGTGGGCGCGCTGCCGGCGTCGGGGCGGTATTCCAGCGCCACCGCGACTTCCCGGCCGTGACCGGCCTCCGGGTTTTGGCGGTTCATGCCTTGCGGGTCAGACCGGTTGCGGGCGTGTGCTCCGGCCATGCGTCGAGCACCTCGGCGTGCGGGCCGGGCCTGTCGGCGTTTCGCTCGCGCAGCCATGCGGGCAGGGCGCGCCGAAGGTGAGCGCGGCTTGGAGCGTCGGGCGCGTGCAGCGCCAGCGACCAGTTCGCGGCATGTTCGTCCTTGCCTGTCAGGCGAAACATCACCGCGCCGAGCCGGGGCAGGTCCAGCCGGCCGAGAATGCGGAATCCGGCGGCGTCCATATCACGCGCCAGCACGCCGCGTGCCTCCCCCTGTTCGTCGCGCAGCGTCAGGTTCCGGCCTTCCGCACGGGCAAGCCACGGCAGCCCGGCCGGATTCATCGGCCAGTCGGGCATCCGAGGGCCCGGCGCAGGGGAGGCCGGATCCGCATGTGCGGGGGCATGGGATGGCGCGGCGGTGTCCGGTCGGGGCGAGCCGGGTGATGGGGAGGTGGCGCGCGATCCGGCCGGATGCGACAACATGCGTTCCAGTCGCTGACTCAGCCATTGAAGCGCCTGGTCTGCTGTCCGAAGCCGGAACCGGGCCGGCATCGCGCGGTCGAGCAGTTGCAGCCAGACGAGGCCGGAGGCGGGAATCGGCACCTCCGGCGACAGCCGGGCGGTCAGGGTCATGCCGGGCAGGGACAGCACGGCCCGCCCGTCGCCGGCGCTCTCGATGATGGCGGGCAGCAATGCTCCCTCGGGCCAGGGCAGCCGGGCGGGCGTGCCTCCGGAGCTGGTTGCGGCCAGGGTGGACGGCGCGACCGGTTCGACCGGGTGCGGCATGACGGAGGGCCGACCCGTGATGGATGGCGCGGGATCAGGCGGCGGCCTGATGCGCGTGCAGCTTCAGCATCAGTCGCACCTTGGCCAGCGGGATCTCTTCGCGCCGTGCAATCTCCTCGGCCTTGCAGCCCTCGCGGTGCAGGCGCAGCACCCGCGTGATTGGCGCGGTCTGCGCCAGGGAAGAAGCCGGCGCCTCGGCGGTATCCCGGGATGGCGGGGCGTGGCGGAAAGCGTGCCGGGATGTCGTGGCCCCGGTCTTCGCGTCATGGTTGGATGAGGTGTCGGATTGCGCGGCCTCGAGGCGGCGGATATGCGTCATCACCTGCTCCATGTGGGACAGCGCGGTATCGAGCTGTTCTGTGGTGGCCGACAGCAATGCCTCAATCTGTCGCTGCCGGCGCGCGGCCCGTGTCCACATCAGCCACAGCCCGACGATGGCGGCGATCATCAGTGTGTCCAGCGCCATGTTCAGTATATCGGCATTCGTGATGTTCATGATGTGCCTCCATCCAGTCCCATCAGGCCCCGCAGTCGCAGCACCATTTGGGAATGAATCTGTGAGACGCGGGATTCGGTCAGGCCGAGGACCAGCGCCACTTCCTTCATGTTCAGTTCTTCATAATAGTAGAGTGTCAGCAACACGCGTTCGCGGGCCGGCAGTCGCTCAATGGCGTCGGCCAGCCGCTCCGCGAACAGGTGCAGCGCGGTGCGCGCTTCGGGCTGGTCGCCGGGGTCGCCCTCCAGGGTTTCGAGAATGTCCACGTCCTCGACCCCCGGGGGCTTGGGCAGGTCGTCGAAATAGACGACCGTCATGTCCCGCACCTGCTCCAGTCGCTGGCGGTATTCCTCCAGTGAGAGGCCCAGATGCGCCGCAACCTCGGCGTCCTCGGCCGGACGACCGTAGCGCTGCTCCAGTTCGCGGAACGCCTGCTGCATTTGCCGCGAGGAATCGCGCAGCGTGCGCGGCATCCAGTCGAACTGGCGCAGGTAGTCGATCATCGCGCCGCGCACCCGGAAGGACACGAAGGTCTTGAACTGCACGTCACGTTGCGGATCGAACCGCTGCGCCGCGTCCAGCAGCCCCAGCACGCCCGCGTCGATCAGGTCGTCCGGCTCCACCGAGTCGGGCACGCGCCGGCGCAGCTGGTCGGCGTGGTAACGGATGAGCGGCAGGTATTCCTCGAGCAGTTGCTCGGCGCTTTTGCGCTCTTCGTGTGCGTCCTGATAGGCTAGGTTCACAGCCGTCGCTCCTGTTCGTCGCGGCGATGAGGGTCGGGCAGCAGGTCGTTGAGCCAGGCCAGCAGCGCACCCATCCAGGCGCCACCGCAGGTCAGGATGGCGGCGCGCCAGGCCGCGTCCACAATATCCAGACGCATCAGCATGGCAATCGCGAAGGCGATGAGAAAACCGATGCTCCCTCCGCAAACCGCGGCCTGTCGCGTGTTCATGCGGTCATCCTCCCGGGTTCGTCGTCTGCGGCCATTTCGCCGTGCAATGCGTGTTGCCAGAAGAAACGCAGTCCGCCGCCGCGCGCCTCGTCGCGGGGGTGGTCGAGCACTGCGTCCAGTACGCGTTCCAGCGCCCCGGGCATGGTCGAGCCGGGCATCATCAGCCGCTGGGCCTGAATGGCCCGCCGCACCTCGCCGGAGACGGGCACATGCCCCATGTAGTCCAGGTGCACGTCCAGGTAGCGGTCGGCGACGGAGAGCAGACGGCGGAACGTGATTTGCGCGTCCAGCTCTTCTGCCTGATTGACGACCACCATGAAACGGCGCATGTCGCGTTGGCGCGAGAGCACCTTGATCAGCGCGTAGGCATCGGTGAGCGAGGTGGGATCCGGTGTGAGCACGACATTCGCCGCCTCCGACGCGGACACGAAATACAGCACGTTGTCACCAATGCCGGCCGCGGTGTCGATGACGACCAGATCGTAGCGGGGCGCCAGTTCGTCCATTTCGTCGAGCAATACGCGTTGCTGTTCGGGCGAGAGGCGGGTCAATCCGTGCAGACCGGAGCCGCCGGGAATGACATCGAATCCACCGGAAGCCTCTGCCTCGCAGCGCACCAGCACGTCCGCCAGCGGGCGCTCGCCTTCCACCACCTGCTGGATGGAGATGGCGGGCGAGATGCCGAGCATCACATCCACGTTGGCCAGCCCCAGATCGGCGTCCATCAGCAACACGCGTTGGCCGCGCTGCGCCGCGCGCGCGGCCAGATGCACAGAAAACATCGTCTTGCCCACGCCGCCCTTGCCGCTGGTGACGGCCACGACGCGGGGCGGACGGGAGATTTGGGGACTCATGCGCGCATCTCCCGTTCCACGTGACTGGCCAGCAATGTGGTCAACGCGCGGGGCGTGAGCAGACCCACGCCCTCGGCGGCGTCCTGACCGTAGCCGCAGCAGCACAGCGCCATGCCGGAGGCGCCGGCCCAATTGACCAGCTTGCCGATCACGCAGGTTTCGTCCACCTTGGTGAACGCCAACTCGGCGATGTCCAGTTCCCTGGCTGCATCCATCATTCTCATGCCGTCGCTCTCGTCCATGGTCGCCGGCATCACCAGCCAGCGACGGTCGGGTTTCAGGGCGTCCCACAATGGCCGCTGGCGTTTCAGGCCGGCGCGGCTGGCGGGACTCCAGCCCTCGCTGTCCACTAGCACCAATCGTGCCGAATCGAGCCGACGCGTGATGTCGGCGGTCTGCGCCCGGTCACGCAATGCCAGCGCGGGCGCGCCGAGCACCTCTGCATAGGCGTTCAGCGGTTCCAGCCCGCCCATGCGCTCGGTGTCCGTGCTGACAAAGGCGACCGGCACGCCGCGCAGGCTGTACCAAGTGGCCAGTTTGGCGGCGAGCAGGGTTTTGCCGCCGCCGGCCGGGCCGGTGAGCAGGATGATCTCGCGTTTGCGCCGGGGACGCGGCTTGCTTCCCCAGGCCAGCAGGTGCGTGGCCACGGGTGCGCGTTCCGCGAAATCGACGGCCATGTCGGCGGCATGGTCGGGATTGACGCCCAGGCGCACGAGCTGGTCAAAGGCTTGACGCGCGGCATCGTCCGGCAGACCGGTGCGCAACGCTTGGGCCTCCTGCCGGCTCAGGCCGGAGATCAGTCGCTCCAGCCGCTGCATGGACATCTCGAGCCGTTGCCGTTCGGATTCTGTATCGTTTGGCGTGGCAGGGCGCTGCGCCGTTGGGTCTGTCGGCGTGGCCGTGTCGGACGACTCGGCATCCAGCGCCGCGTACACCTGCCAGAGCGAGTCGCCATCGTCGTGTTGTTTGCGCTGGCGGTCGAGAATCACGGCCTCCGGCCCCAGTTCGCGGCGCACGCGGGCCAGCGCCTCGTGCAGGCGCGGGGCGGTGAACACGCGCACGCGCATCGGTTACGCTCCCACCTGTTCCAGCGGCTGGATGGTGACATTGGATGGAACCTCGGCGATGGAGAGCACGGCGATGCGGGGCAACACCCGGCGCAACGCGCCGGACAGTGTGGCCCTGAGCGCCGGAGAAGTGAGGATGACCGGCGTGTCCATGTCGTCGTGACGGCTGATGGCGTCGTTCAGGTTGGCGACGAATCGCTGCCAGCGCTGGAAGTCCATCGGCAGCGCGGCAGCCTGTTGCCCGGCCAGGCGTTCGCTCATGTCCTGTTCCAGCGCCGGATCCAGTGTGAAGGCGCGCAACTCGCTGCGGTCGTTCAGGTATTGCTGCGTGATGGAGCGCCCGATGCGCAGGCGCACGCGTTCGACCAGCGCGTCCATGTCCTGTTGCTCGCCTTGGGCGTCGGCCAGGGTTTCCAGAATGACCAGCAAGTCGCGAATCGGAACCCATTCGGCCAGCAGCCGCTGGAGCACGTTTTGCAGCATCCCGGGAGACACCTGCGAAGGAACGATCTCTTCGACGATACGTGGATGCCGCTCGGAGAGGCCGTCCAGCAGCTCCTGCACCTGCGCCCGGTCGAGAATCTCGTGCGCATGTTGCCGCAACAATTCGGTGATGTGGGTGACGATGACCGTGGCCGGTTCCACCACCGTGTATCCGGCCAGTTCCGCCTGCTGCCGTCGGTCCTGTTCGATCCACAGCGCCGGCAGTCCAAACGCCGGCTCCTGCGTTGGCACGCCATCCACGGCGCCGTCGGTGTGCTGGCCTTCGAGCGCCAGCAGGTTGCGCGGACGGATCTCGCCGCGGCCGATTTCCGCGCCGCGCACCAGCACCCGATAATCGCCGACGCCCAGTTGCAGGTTGTCCTTGATGTGCACCGGCGGCAGCACGAAGCCGATCTCGCGCGCAATCTGACGGCGCACGGCTTGCAGGCGATCGAGCAGGTTGCCGTCGCGACCGGATTCCACCAGATCGATGAGCCCGTAGCCCACCTCCAGCCGGACAGGGTCCACGGCCAGCAGTTCGCTCAGCGATTCGCCTGGCCCCTCGGCCGCCGTGTCGGGCTCCGGCTCGGGTTCTGCGGCTTGGGCCTGCTCCGATTCGGCCGTGTGCAGATACCAGGCCGACGCGCCCAGCGCCAGGGACAGCAACAGGAAGGGAAGGAACGGCAGGCCCGGCACCAATGCCATCAACAGCAGCGCGCCCGCGCCTACCATGTGCACGCGCGGATTTTGCGTGAACTGGCGGGAGAGCTCGGCGGGCAGCATGGCCTCGCCGCCGGCGCGGGTGATGATGATGCCGGCGGCGGTGGAGATCACCAGCGCCGGAATCTGCGACACCAGCCCGTCGCCGACGGTCAGGATGCTGTAGACGTCCACCGCGTCGGACAGGCTCATGTGCTGCTGCATCACGCCGATGATCAGGCCGCCGAAGATGTTGATGGCCGTGATGATCAGACCGGCGATGGCGTCGCCGCGCACGAACTTGGAGGCACCATCCATGGCGCCGTAGAACTCGGCTTCCCGTGCGATGGCGTCGCGGCGCGCGCGCGCGGCCTTGTCGTCGATCAGGCCGGCGTTCAGATCGGCGTCGATGGCCATCTGCTTGCCGGGCATCGCATCCAACGTGAAACGCGCCGCGACTTCAGCGATGCGGGTGGAGCCCTTGGTGATGACGATGAAATTGATCAGCACCAGAATCAGAAAGATGATGAGGCCCACGACCGTGTTGCCGCCAACGACGAACTGGCCGAAACCCTCGATCACATGGCCGGCGGCGCTCGGGCCTTCCTGCCCGTGCAACAGGATCAATCGCGTGGTGGCCACATTCAGCGCCAGCCGGAACAACGTGGTCAAGAGCAGCAGCGACGGGAACACCGAGAAGTCCAGCGGCTTCAACACATAGATGGATGTCAGAAGAATGACGATGCCGATGGTGATGTTTGCGGCCAGCATCACGTCCATCAGCCAGGTGGGCATGGGCACCATCATGATGAGCAGCACCAGCAGCACGCCCACGGCGAGCATCACGTCCGTGTGGCGCCCGAATCGTTGTATGGCCAGAGTCGCCGCTGCTTGCATGATCCTCAGACTCCCTGTTTCGCGCCGCGCAAGCGGAAGATTTCCGCCAGAATGATGGCCACGGCCTCGTAGAGTTCGGCGGGGATTTCATCACCCACCTTGACGCTCTTATACAAGGATCTTGCCAACGGCTTGTTTTCACGGACGGGGATGTGATGTTCCCGCGCCAGGGCACGAATTTTTTCCGCCACCCGGCCGCGCCCCTTGGCCAGCACGCGCGGCGCGCCTCCTTGCTCCGGGCGGTAGGCCAAGGCCACGGCGATATGTGTCGGGTTGGTGATCACCACGTCGGCTTTCGGCACGTCGGCCATCATCCGGCTGCGGGCCTGTTCCTGCTGGATCTGGCGAATCCTCGCCTTCAGTTGCGGATCGCCCTCGGTTTCCTTGTATTCGTCTTTTACTTCCTTTTTGGACATGCGCAAGCCCTTCGCATGCTCCCATCGCTGGTAGAGCACGTCGGCCATGGCGATGAAGAAGAAGACCAGCGCGGCCAGCGCCGCCACACGCAGCGAGCCGGCGGCGGCCAGTGCCGATATTTCGGGCACTTCCATGCGACCGGAGGCGATGATGGCGGGCAACAGATCGCGCACCACCGCGCCGCAGGCGATGGCGATGAACGTGAGCTTCAGCAGCGATTTGACAAACTCCGCCAGCCCCTTGGTGGAAAACAGCCGCTTGATGCCCGAGAGCGGACTGATTTTGCTGAGTTTGGGTTTGAGCGGTTCGAATGAGAGCACAGGCCCGGAAATGATCAGGGTCGCCAGCACGCCGAAAGCGAGCATCGGCAACACGATGGGCAGGACGATGCCGGCCATGTCCAGACCGAGGCTGGCGGCCAGTGTTTGCATGCCCGGCGCATCCGCGCGCAGTTCTGCTGGCGAGGCGCCAAGATAATGACGCATCAGCGCCATCATGCGCCCGGCGCACCATGCGCCGATGCCGGTCACCCCCAGCCCGGCCAGCGTCAGGAAGACGATGGCTGTCGAAGGTTCCCGGCTGGTGGGCACTTGCCCTTTCTTGCGTGCGTCCTCGAGTTTTTTTGGAGTCGCTTCTTCTGTTTGCTGGGATTTGTCCTGTTCCTCGGGCATGGCCTAGGCGCCTCCGAGCGCACGCAGGAAATCCGGGACGAAACGCCCGGCGTCGCGGAATCCTGTATGCGTCAGCGACAGAAAGGCCGGCAGCGCCAGCGCGAAGGCCAGCAGGCCGAGCCCGATGGTCAGCGGAAAGCTGACGAAGAAAATCTGGATCTGGGGCACGGCGCGCGAGAGCAGCCCCAGCGCCACATAGGTGAACAGCAGCAGCAACAGCACTGGTGCGGCCAGCCGCAGCCCCAGCGTGAACATATGGGCGGCGGCGTCACTGAGCGTTTGCCAGCCCGCGCCGGCCCACGGGTGCCCGACCGGCAATATGGAGAAGGAATCCGCGATGGCGGACAGGAAGGCGTGGTGACCGCCGGCCGTCATCCAGATGAGCATGGCCAGCACCACCGCCAGCTGGCCCACCACCGGGATCTGCGACTGGCTGACCGGGTCCATGATGTTGGCGATGCTGATGCCCATCTGGTAGCTCATGATTTGTCCGGCCAGTTGCACGGCGGCGAACACCAGTTGCGCCAGCATGGCCAGCATCGCGCCGATGATGATTTCCTGGCCGGCCAGCACGGCCAGCGCCACCGGCGCGGGCGGCGGGGCCGGAACCAGGGGCCGCGCCACGGGCCAGACCAGCAGGGTGATGAGCGCCATCAGACCGATTTTCATCTGCGGCGGCACGAGCTGATGCCCCAGCACCGGCAGGAACATGGTCATTGCCGACACGCGCAGCAATATCAGGCCGGCGGCGACGATGTCGGCGAGGTCGGGCGCGGGGGGCATGGCGGGAGTCATGGCACACCACCTTCAGTGCAACAGTCCGGGAATGGACTCGAACAGCCGGCGCGTGAAGGTGACCATCGTGCGGGTGAGCCAGGGCGCGGCGATGACCATGCAGGCGAACACAGCGATGATTTTCGGCACGAAGGTCAGCGTCATTTCCTGGATTTGGGTGACCGCCTGAAACAGCGAAATGGCCACGCCCACAATCAGCGCCACGGCCAGCATGGGCAGCGAAAGCCACAGTGTCATTTGCAGCGCCTGGGTGCCGAGATGAACCACGCTGTCTGGAGTCATGGCCGTTCGGTAGCAAACCTTGGGCCAAGGCGGGAGACAAGGCAGGAGATAAACGGGGGTTGACAATGGCGATGATACCGATAATGATTCCCACTATAAAACAAAGCAAGGAGACGAAATCATGATACGCAGACTGTTCCCGATGCTGGCAGCCGGGTTGCTGACAGCAAACGCCGCATTGGCCACCGAGGAATACCGGATTGCAATCAAGAACCACCGCTTTCAACCTGAGGAGTTGGCCGTGCCGGCCGGGGTGAAGTTCCGGCTTCGGGTGGACAACCGTGACGCCACTCCCGAGGAGTTTGAAAGCTATGATCTCAATCGCGAAAAGGTGATCGCCGGAAACAGCAGCGCCATCCTGTTCATCGGGCCGCTCAAGCCGGGAACCTATCGGTTTTTTGGCGAGTTCAATATGAAAACGGCCCGAGGCCGTCTCATCGCGAGGTGAGGGCATGACCGCGAGCATGGTGATCGTGTTTCGCGAGGCGCTGGAGGCGGCGCTGGTGATCGGCATCGTGCTGGCTGCTACCCGCGGCCTTCCCCGGAGCCGTCTCTGGATCATGGTCGGTGGCTTTTTCGGAATCGTGGGGGCCGGTGTTGTCGCCGCCCTGGCCGAAACCATCAGCCAGGCCGCAGCCGGCATCGGGCAGGAACTGTTCAACGCGGTCGTGCTGCTGACGGCGGCCGGTGTGCTGGCCTGGACCGTGGTGTGGATGCGGGAGCATGGGCGGGCATGGAGCGCCAGAATGACACAAGTGGGGCGTTCGGTTGCCGAGGGGGATGCCTCGGCTGGAGTGCTGGCCATTGTCGTGGGGCTGGCGGTGTTGCGGGAAGGTGCGGAAGTCGTTCTGTTTCTGTACGGGATTGCGTCCGGGGGCATGGGGGCGGGTATGGTGACCGGCGGATTGGCGGGCTTGCTGTTGGGAGCAATGGCCGGCGGGTTGATGTATGTCGGATTGCTGCGTATTCCGGCCCGGCACCTGTTTTCGGTGATTGCCGCATTGTTGACGTTGCTGGCCGCCGGTATGGCAAGCCAGGGCGCAGCCTTTTTGGTGATGGCCGATGTGCTGCCTGCTTTGGCGCAGCCCTTGTGGGATACGTCATCCATGCTGCCGCAGCAAAGCCTTGTCGGACAGGTGCTGCACGCTCTGGCCGGGTACAGCGATCGGCCCTCGGGCATGCAGGCGCTGGCGTTTGCCGTCACCCTTTTGCTTGTGTTGTGGGCGGTGCGTGGAAGCAAGGGGCGCACCCTGGCCCAATGAAGCGATGGTGGGCGGTGCGTGACCGCCCGGGGTTCGGGATGTGCGGGGAGACGAAACATGTTGACATACAAAATAGATAACGATTATCATTCCTGTTATCAATCTCAAAAGGAGGCATGCATGCGGATGCAATGGTTCAGAAACGAACGCCGCCGGGGGCGGAATCCCGGAAACGAAGCAAGGTGGGGTCGCGGATCGGCTTTCGGGGCCGCGATGGCGCTGTTGCTGGCAGGCGCGGCGCCCGCCGAGGCTTCCCACAAGGTTTACTCCCCCATCGTCGAGAAGGGCGAGGTGGAAATCGAGAATCGCACCCATGTCACATACGACAGCGATCCGAAAAAGGATGGGGCCGTAGTGGAAAAATACTCCGTAGGTTATGGCGTGACCGACCATACGTTTGTCGAGTTCTATGCGGTGTGGAACAAGTCTCCCGGCGGTGCGCGCAGCTACGCGGCGACTGAAGCGGTGGTCATGCACCAGCTGTTCGAGCAGGGCGAGCGATGGCTGGATGCGGCCCTGTATTTTGAGTATGTGGCCACCGACGCCAGTCAGAACAAGCCCGACAAGCTTGAGTTCAAGGTGCTGTTGGAAAAGGGCATGGATGAGTGGCTGAACACGCTCAACGTGAACTTTGAAAAAGAGATCGGCACACGCGGATTGCAGGCGGCCGGGCTGGAGCTGGGCTACGCCTGGAAAACCAAATACCGCTTGTCTCCCCTGTTCGAGCCGGGTTTTGAGGCTTATGGCGCATTGGGCGAGATCGGAAACACCTCGTCGCCCAGCCGGCAAAAGCACCAGATCGGGCCCATGGTTTATGGAGAGTTGGGCGGTTTCGGGTATGAGGTTGGATGGTTGTTCGGCCTCACCGGAGCCACGCCCTCGGGAACGCTGCGTTTCCTGGTCGAATACGAGTTCTAGGAGTCTGTCGGGCTTGGGGGATCCTGACGGGCAGGTGGGGAAGCGAGGCCAAAATGTTCGGATTCCGAGGCGCATGGTGGCTGTGATGGAGCGGGGAAGCCGGGCATTTCGGGCCGCTGTCGCAGCCCGGCAGCAGATGCCATCCAGGTCCGGCAGACTCCCGGGTTGTGTTGCAGGCGGACGGGCATGGCGGCGCAAGCCGCCGTGCCTTTTTTGCTTGCGCTTGTCCGGGCGGAGCGGCTGTTTGGCGCTGCGCCGGCTTCAGGACAATGGCGTCATCAGCCCCTGCAAGGTGGCGATCAGTTCGCGATGGGCGAACGGCTTGCCGAGAAAGGCGTCGGCCGGCGCGTCGTCGTGCCCTGCGCCATACCCGGACACCAGAATCACCGGCACGTCCCTGCGGATATCCTTCATGCGGCGGCAGGCTTCCGCGCCGTTCATGCGCGGCATGTTCATGTCCAGCAACACCACCGAAAGTTCGGCCTGATGACGTTCGAACGCCTCCAGCCCCGCCAGCCCGTCTCCGGCGGTGACCACCTCCAGCCCCATGCGGGAGAGTACGTCGGCGGCCACTTCGCGCAGCACTTCCTCGTCGTCCACCACCAGCGCCATGCCGGAGAACCGGGCGGTCTCCGGCGCGGCGTCCGTATCGCGCGGCGTTTTGGCGGCGGATTCGAGCGCCGGAAACAGAATCCGGAATGTCGTGCCCCGGCCTGGCGCCGTTTGCAGATGAATCAGGCCGTGATGCTGATCCACGATACCAAGCAACGCGCTCATGCCCAACCCCCGGCCCGAACGTTTGGTGGTGAAGAAGGGATCAAAGATGCGTTGCCTTGTGGCCTCGTCCATGCCGCATCCGTCATCGCTTACCCGCAGGCATACATAATCGCCGGGTTCGCGACCGCCTCCCGCCAGGCATTCCGCCAGAAAGTCGCGATCCACCCGCATCAGGCCGGTGGCGATGACGATGCGTCCGGGGCGGTCGCCGATGGCTTCGTTGGCGTTGGTGATGAGATTCAGCGCCACCTGCTCCATCTGCGCCTCGTCTGCCCGGATCATCGGCAGATGCTCTGCCAGTTTTGTTTCGAGCCGCACTTGCTTGCCCAGCGAGACCTCGATCATGCCCGAGATCTCCCGCACGGCATCGTTCAGGCACAGTGGTCGGGGCGCGCGGACGGTGGATTGCCCGGCATAGGACAGCATTTGCCCGCAGAGCGCGCTGGCCCGCCGGCAGGCGCTCTCGATCTTGTGCAGGTGCTGGTCGGCGGGCGATGCCTTGCCGAGCTTCATCCGGGCCAGCGTTGCGTTGCCCATGATGGCGGCCAGAATGTTGTTGAAATCGTGCGCGATGCCGCCGGCCAGCACTCCAAGGCTCTCCAGTCGCTGCGCATGCTCCAGCCGGGCCCGGCGGTGCCGCTCTTCGGTGATATCGAAACTGACGCCCACCCAATAACGCCCGCCATCTTCCACAAGCGGCGTGATGCGCCGCAGGAAATGCCTTCGTTGGCCGTTCACGTCCAGCACGCACTCGCCCTCCCAGCTCTGGCCGGAGCGAAAGCTGTCCATCATGGCGCGGCGGGCTTCATCGCTTTGGTGGCGTTCCATCAGGTTGCTCAAGCTGGTGGCCCCGAGCGTGGCGGCTTCCAGCCCCAGCGGTTGCAGGAAGGCGCGGTTGGCCCAGAGCAGGTGGCCCTGATCGTCGGCGACGAAGATGCCTTCCGACGCCTGCTCGATGGCGGCGCGCAACCGGCGCATCCGGGTTTCGGCCTCGCGTTCGTGGCTGAGATCGTGTACGATGACCTCGGCGGCCGGCTTGCCGCGCCAGGTGATGGGAATGGCGGAGACCCGGGCCGGAAAACGGCTGCCGTCCACGCGCAGCAGCCATTCCTCGGCCGGTGGCAGCGCCACGCGCGCGGACGCCTTCAGGCGTTCCTGCACCATGTCGCGCGATTCGGATGCGACAAAATCCATCACGGCGCGGCCCACCAGCCCTTCACCGCCGGTTGCGCCAAACAGCCGTTCCGCCGCCGGGTTGCAGAACACGACCACACCCTCGCAATGCGCCACGACAGCGTCCGGCATGGCGTCGATCAGTTGGCGAAGCGCGCCCTTGGCGTGCGCATGTTCGATGGCAATCGCTGCCAGCGACGCGGCGGTTTCGATGATGTCGATTTCGGTGTCGGAGGGTTGGCGGGGCTCACCGTAATACATGGCGAAGGTGCCGAGCACTGCGCCATGTTCGTTCAGGATGGGTTGCGACCAGCAGGCGCGCAGGCCATGCGACAGCGTGAAGTCCCGAAAGGCCGACCACAAGGGGCTGTCGCCGATGTCTTCCGCGATGACGCGCTCCTTGCGGTGCGCCGCCGAGCCGCAGCATCCAACTCCGGGGCCGATGGCCAGCCCGTTGACCGCATCCGTGTATGCTTCCGGCAGGCTGGGCGCGGCGCCGCTCACCAGGCGCTTGCCATCGGGGCCGACCAACAGCACCGAGCAGCGCATGCCGGGGCACAGGGCCTCAACCTCCCGGATCAGAGCCTCAAGCGCCCCGGTCAGGTCTTGCCCGGCGCGCATGACCGCTTCCAGCGCGCGCGGGCGCGCAGAGCCAACAGCCGCTCCCGGGCGGGTGCGGATGGCAATGGGGGTGGTTCGCCGTCGGGCGGCCGCTCTTCCATTCGCCCCTCCAATGTTCAGCTTCCGGCGGAGAAGCTTTGCAGCAAGGATGCGGCAACCAGATGCCATCCGTCAACCAGCACGAACAGAATGAGTTTCAAGGGCAGTGAAATCATCACCGGCGGCAGCATCATCATGCCCATGCTCATCAGCACACTGGCCACCACCATGTCCAGCACCACGAAGGGGATATAGATCAGGAATCCGATTTCGAAGGCAGTGCGAAGCTCGCTGATGACGAAGGCCGGAATCAGCGCCCGCATCGGCGTGGCGTCCGGCGTGTCGGGTTTGGGGATGCGTCCCGCGCGCATGAACATCAGCAGATCATCCTCGCGCGTCTGTTTGAGCATGAATGCCCGCAACGGGCGGGCGGCGCGTTCGAAGGCCGCTTGTTGGCTGATCTCTTCGTTCAGGTAGGGGGTCAACGCGGTGGCGTCAATTTTTTGCCACACCGGTGTCATGATGAACAGGGTCATGAACAGCGCCAGACCGATGAGCACCTGGTTGGGCGGCGTCTGCTGGGTGCCCAATGCCTGCCGCAAAAAGGCGAACACCACCAGGATGCGCGTGAACGAGGTCATCAGCACCAGAATGGACGGCGCCAGCGCCAGCACGGTGAGCAGCGCCAGAATCTTCAGGCCGGTGAACCAGTCCTCGGGACTGTCCGCGCCTTCGAGTGAAATGCTCAGGCGGGGGATCTCCGCGCTCCAGGCGTTCGCGCTCGCGCTCAGCAACATCAGCAGCAGGATGCCGGTCGGCCAGATGGCGCGGGCGCGCATGTGCCGGTCGGTCATGGCTTCTCCCGCGCGTCGGCGCGCCCGCTGGCTGGCGTCCCGGCATGTGTTGCTTCCGTCGGCGGATCATAGTCGCCCAGCGCCGTCAGTCCTTCGGGAGAAACACCCACCAGCCAGCGCCGCCCGCCGGCTTCCAGCTCCACCACGCTGTGCCGCGCGTCGATGGCGCAGCGTGCCGCCACGCGCATTTCTCCGCCAGTCGATGCGTGAGGCATGCGTTGTTGCCATCGGCGCAACAGCCAGACCAGGCCGGCGAACAGCGCCAGCACGGCGGCCAGCGCCGCCAGCGACTGGAGCAGCATCGTCATCATATTGGCGCTCATGCGGTGGCTGGCTCAGGCCAGCGTCCGGATGCGTTCGCCTGCCGGCAGGATTTCCAGGATGCGCACACCCAGCTTGCCGTCGGCGGAAACGATTTCACCCCGGGCGAAGGCACGGCCATTGGCGCAGATATCCACCGGTGCACCGGCCTCTTTTTGCAGATCCACCACCGCACCCCGGCCCAGCCGGGCCACCATGTGCAGCGGCAGTTGCACCCGCCCCAGCTCCACGCTCACTTGCAGAGGGATGTGCATGATGCTTTCCAGGTTGGGGGTGGTTTCGCCCGCCGGCGGGGCGGATTCCTGCCCGGGCGCGGATGCGGCCGGGGGGGCGGATGACGGTGCGGTTTCCGTGGCGGTTTCGGTCATGTCGGTTCTCCTTGCCTGTCGATGATTTCGGCGGCGAGCCAGCCATCCCGCTGGCCGGCGATGGCCGTGAACACGGGCTCGGACTCGATCCAGATATCCAGCGGATCGTTTTCACGCCGGCCCAGCGGCAATCGGTCGCCGGGTTTGAGCGCCAGAAAGCGGCGGACATCCATCGACACGCGCCCCAGTTCCACGCGCAACGTCACGGGCGTGGGCGCCAGCGCCGCCGTCATGGCCGCGCGCCACTCCGGGTCGGTGTCGTGGGCGTCGCCCGGAGGGGTGTCGCGCAGCTGGTCGAGAATGGGGTCGAGAAATGCGCGAGGGAAATGCAGGCCGATTTCGCCCGCCAATCCCGAGGCGGTCGTGATGCGGTGCACGGCGCTGAAGCACGGGTCGTCCGCCGCCGCCACACCCAGAAACTGCGGGTCGGTGTCGGTGCGTTTGAGCACGAAATCCATCGGAAACACCGGTTGCCACGCATTCTCCATCATGTGTTCGATGTCGTTGGCCAGGCGCTTGCGGCACAGCCGCTCTTCCACCGGCGAGAGTGTGTTGGCGTCTTGCGGCGCCTCGCCCTGGCCGCCGAGCAGGGCGTCCACATAGGCCACGGCCAGCGGAATGGTCACGCGGGCCAGCATCAGGCCCAGCCCGGCGTTTTCATACACCAGATACAGCGCGGGGTGATCGGCGTCGGTGATGTCGCCATAACGGGTCAGCGCGGGCGCCTCCATGCCGATCTCCAGTTCCTGCCGGAATCGCTCCTGCCAGTGCTCGTTCAGGATTTCGGAGAAACGCTCCTGCACGCGGGTGAACAGCGGGAATCGGTCCGGGCCGTCCGGGCCTTGCTGGCCAAGGTCAAGGGGCTCCACATGTTCCGGCTGCGGCAGTGGCGGCAGTGTGGCGAACAGCGCCGCGGCCGATTCGTCCGGGCTGATTTGTTCCATCAGCGCGGCGACTTCCTCCGGCGCCAGCACCGGCCCGTCGGGGCCGGTCCGGGCCCGGGAGTTCGTGGCCGGGGCGGTCATTGCGAGACGAAATCCGTGAAGTAGAGCGTTTTCACGGGTTTGCCGCCCACGGCCCGGTTGATGCGGTAGATGAGTTCTTCCTTCAGCGCATATTTGCCTTGGGGCGTGCGAATGTCCGAAAACTTCTTGCTGGAGAGCACGGTGATGATGAGGTCGTCGATCTTGGCCTTGTTGGCTTCGATCTTCGCCTTGGCGTCCTCGCTCCGCAGCGCCAGCTTGATTTTGGTGCGCAGGAACCGGCTGGCGTCGGTGTCCGCCAGATTGACCGTGATGTTGTCCAGCTCCATCAGCACCGGCGGTGCGCCGGAGTCGTCCTCGGCCTCCGGCACGACCGCATCCTCATTTTGGGTCGCCGGCGCAGCGGGGGCGGCGCCCTGCTGCTTGAGCTGCATCAGTTCCCAGGCGATGAACCCGCCCACGCCCAACAGCAGCACCAGCAGCACCAGATTGATGATCGGCAGCAGTCCGCCGCCGGATTTCTTTTCCTGTTCCTTTGCATCCTTGTCGTCGGCCATGGTTCGCTCCGTTTCAGTGTTCCTGTTGTTCGCGTTCGCGCGCGGCGGCGCGGCGCGGGTCTTCATACAGCACGATGTCCACCCGCCGGTTGCGCGCCCGGCCATAGGGGGTTGCCTCGGTGGAGACGGGTCGGGACGGGCCGTATCCGGCGATGGACAGCCGGGCCGGATTCACGCCGGCGTCCTCCAGCACATGCAAGACTGATGCCGCCCGCGCCAGCGACAGGCTCCACGGGTCGGGCCAAGGGCTGTTCGCCGGCAGGGCCGAGGTGTCGGTATGGCCCTCGATGCGAATCAGGCCGGGCGAGGCGGCCAGCATGCGCGCCAGACGCCGCAACGCGCGCACGTGCTTTGCGTTCAGGTTCGCCTGTCCGCGCGCGAACAGTACGGCGTCCGGGATGCGAAGGATCAGGCGGTTGTTCAGAATCACCGCATTGACCTTGTGCTCCAGGGTGCTGTTTTTCAGCACGACCCTCGAGTTCTGGCGCATGGCCAGCATCAGCTCGCGCGGGGAGACGATGCGTTGGAGTTTGAACGGCTGAATCATCTGCATTTCGGTCTTGCTGCCGGCGTTCAGCACCGACACCGCCTTGCGGAAGTAGCTGGAAATGTCCGAAAGCCCGGTCTGGTCCAGTGTGGACATGGACACCAACAGGATGAAGAAGGTCAGCATCAGGCTGACCAGATCGGCGAAGGTGCCCATCCACGATTCGGTGTCGGGCAGCAGCTCCGGTTCCTGCTTTCTCCTGCGGCGCGCCATCGTCAGAACCTTGTCGGTGGCGCTACGGTGGGGCGCGAAATCACGTTCAGCGTGGGTTTGACCGTGTCCTCGGGCTTGGCCGTGACCGGGCGGAACTTCAACGTGATCTCGACACGGCGGCTCATGTCCTGGCCATCGACGGTGAGCGGGTGCTTGTCGCCCATGCCGGCGACGATCATGCGGCCGCGCGGCACGCCGCGCGTCTCCAACGCCTTGAACACGCTCATCGCGCGCGCGGCGGAGAGTTCCCAGTTCGAGGGATAGAGCGTGCCGCGCGTCGGCGTTTCGTCCGTATGCCCCTCAATGGTGATTTCCACCACCTCGGGGCGGGCGAACAGCCCGGCCAGCCGGTCCATCAGTTTGTTCGCCGCGGGGGCGAGCGCAATCTTGCCGGGCGGAAAGACGATGCGTTCCGCCAGCCGCACCCTGACCGTCTCCTTGTCCAGTGGCAGCACATGGATGGCGTGTTGCAGGCCCAGCTCCCGGGCCACGTCGGTCAGCGCCTTGGCCGTGCGCTTGGGCGCCTTGGCCCCGTCCACGATGTCACGCGCGGGCAGCGCCGGGCCCTGGCCCCGGCTCAGGTTGGCGCCACGCCGCAGCGGGCTGAAGGTGCCCGCCAGCGAACCCAGCGCGGCCAACCGCTTTTCCTCCACGATCACGGCCATGGACGTGAGCAGGATGAAGAAGGCCAGCATCTGCATCATCAGCTCCAGAAACAGCGCCCCGGCGATGTCCTTCGGTGGCTGAATCGGATCGGGCTTTTTCTCGCGCTTGGCCATGCGGTTGTGTCCGTTGTCCGTTGGCCGATCAGTCGAACGAGGACTGGCGTTCCTTGGGCGGCAGGAATCCGAGCAGCTTTTGCTCCATCACCCGCGGGTTTTCGCCTGCCACCAGCGACTGGATGCCGGTGAGGATGATTTCGTGCAGCAGCAACTCGTCCTTGCTGCGCGATTTCAGCTTGGCCGCCATCGGCAGCGCCACCAGATTGGCGATCAGCGCGCCGTAGAACGTGGTCAGCAATGCCACGGCCATCGAGGGGCCGATGGATGATGGGTCAGACATGTTTTGCAACATCAACACCAGGCCCACCAGTGTGCCGATCATGCCCATGGCCGGCGCCATCGTGCCCAGTTGCGTCAAAAGATCGGCGCCCTTGCCATGCCGATCCTTCAGTTTTTCCATCTCCATGTAGAGGATGTCCTCGATTTCGTTGGGCTCCTGCCCGTCGATGGCCATTTGCAATCCCTTGGCCATGAACGGGTTGTCCACGTCGCCCACCTTCGATTCGAGGGCCAGGATGCCTTCCTTGCGCACCACCTGCGAAAACTCGACCAGCTGCGCGATGACATCCTTGGGCGCGGGCAGCTTGTAAATGAAGGTTTTCATGGATACGCCGATGATCTTGAGCACGTCGCCCAGCGGGTAGCTGACCAGCATCACGCCGACGGTGCCGCCGATCACGATCATGGCGGATGGAGGGTCGATGAAGCTGGAGAGACCGCTGCCGATGGCGAAGACCACCAGGCCGAAGGCAAGTACCAGACCGATGAGGGTTGCAATGTCCACGGTTCCACTCCTCGCGAATCGAATACGTCCCTGTATTCAGGGGGCCGCACGCTGCTCACAAGAAGCATGCCATTTTGGCATGGCGCTTCGCGGCGGGCGTTGCGGCCGGGCGGGAAGAGCCAAAACAATGGCGGAGGCCGATTGGCCTCCGCCGAGCGCCCTTCCGGTTCAGGGATCAGCGCTAACGCTTGACCTGCATCAGGGAGGAAAGCATCTGGTCGGTGGTCAGAATGGTCTTCGAGTTCGCCTCATAGGCGCGCTGGATCACGATGAGTTTCACGAACTCGTTGGCCAGATCCACGTTCGACTGCTCCAGACCGTAGGGGGTGATGGTGCCCAGGCCGCCATTGCCCGGCGTGCCCATGACGGGACTGCCCGAGGCAATGGTTTCCTGCAACAGGTTGTTGCCCACATGCGAGAGCACGGCGTCGTTCGGGAAGCTGGCCAGCGCCACCTGATACAGCGCGCGCCGCTGGCCGTTGGTGAACACGCCGAAGATGCGTCCGGCGGAGTCCGTTTCCAGCCGGTCGAGGAATCCGGCCGGGAAGCCGTCGCGCGTGATCTGGCGGGTGGCAAAGCTGCCCGCCATCTGCACCGTGCCGTTCAGGCCGGTGCCGGTCACGCCTTGGGCGTCGGTGGTGGTGGCGTTACCGAAGTCCATGCTGATGCTGCCGGGCGCGGCGTTCTTCCAGTTGATGGTGAGATTGGGCGAGATTTCGGTCACCAGCTCGCCATTGGCGCCGAAGGCCAATGCCTGCGAGCCGAGCGTGGGTGGGGTGGAAGCTGTAACGGGCGTGTTGATTTCGGTCAGCACACCGGGCGTGCCGCCGGCCAGTTCGCCGCCGTCCACCGCCGCGCGCCAGTCCCAGATGGTGTTGCCGGCCGCGTCCTGCCCCTGCTTGATGAAACACAGGTTGACGGCATGGGTTTGGCCCAGCGAATCGTAGACATTGATCTGGGTTTTGAAGTGGAAGGTGGCCGGATTGTTCGGGTCGAATGTCGTACCGGCGGGCAGCACGGTGGCGTTGGAATCCAGCGTGATGCCGGCCAGCACCTTGGTCGTGGCCTGAGCCTGGGCGGCCAGGTTGGCGAAGGTGATGTCGGTGACGCTGCCCACCGGCTTTTGTGTCACCGGGTCGAGCTTCGTGCCCTGCACGATGTTGCCTTGGCCGTCGATCAGGTTGAAGCTCTTGTCCAGAATGAAGTTTCCGGCGCGGGTGTAGAGCAGTTTGTTGCTGGCCGGGTCGCGCAGTGCGAACAGGCCATTGCCGTTGATGGCCATGTCCGTGGCGCTGGTGGTGTTCTGGATCGTGCCCTGCTGGCGGTCGCGCGTGATGGCTGCGATGCGCACGCCGTTGCCCACCTGATTGGCGATGTTCGACCGGGTCACGCCGATGGTTTGCGAGAGCACGTCCGAGAAGCTCACGTTCTGGCTCTTGAAGCCCAGCGAGTTGACATTGGCGATGTTGTCGCCGATCACGCGCACGGCCTCGCCATACGAGGTCAGGCCGCTGGCGCCGATGAACAATGCGTTGAAAACACCCATAATGATGCTCCTTTGTGTTTATTTCCGCTTGCGCGCGCGGGGGCTCACAGGCGGATTTCCCGAATGGCCTCGGGCGATACGGCGATGCCGTTCACCACGAGTTGCGTGCCGGAATCGGTGAGGCGCACGGCGGTCACCTGTCCGTTTTGCCGGGCGGTGACGTTCACCGGCTGACCGCTCAGATCGGTGGCGCTCAGCACCACGCGGTAGTTGCCTTGCGGCGCCGGTGTGCCGGCGCTGGTCAGGCCGTCCCAAGTGATGTCGTTCACGCCCCCGGCCGGATTCAGAACCTGCATCGTGCGCACGGTGTCGCCGCTTGCATCCACGATGGATACGGACAGTTGCGTGGCGGGTGCGTCCAGCACGGCCTGGAAACGTGCCGGCGCGCCGGCGTAATGCAACTGGTCGGCATCCACGGTCACGGCGCGTCCCAGATAGCTGGCTGCGGCGGTGGCGGGAGTTCCGTTGGGGTTGCCCGCGCCGCCGGATTTGGCCAGTTCCGCCAGCAGTTTGTTGGTCTTGATCTGCTGCTCCACCATGTTGAACTGGGCCAGTTGGCTGGCCATTTTGGTCGGATCCTGCGGTTTGAGCGGATCCTGATTGCTCATTTGCGCCACCAGCAGTTTCAGGAATATGTCTTTCTTGCCCAGGTCATTCTGGGTGGTGCGCCGGGGTTGCTTCGGCGCGGCGGTTGCGGTGGGTGTCAGCATGTTGACTCTCCTTTCCGGTTCATGCGCGAATGCTCAGGCGTCCGGCGTATGGCGCCGGAGCACGGGAAGGGGCATCGCCGCTGTCACCGGTCTGCGTCGTGGCCGGGGTGTTCGGGCCGGATTGGCCGGCGGCGCCTTGGCTGTGCGGGCTGCTCCCCTGCCATTGGCCGCCTCCGTCATGGCTCATGCCGGCGCTCAGCGAGAACGCGCCGGGTTGCATGCCCTGGCTTTCCAGCGCCAGACGCAATTGCGGCAGATGTTGCTGAATGGCCTGTTGCGCGGCGGGTTGTTCGGCGGTGATGTGCACCATCAATTGTTTGGCGGCGTCGGTTTGCAATGAAACATGCACCGTGCCCAGATGCGCGGGCTTGAGCCGGATCTCCAGTCGCGCATGACCTTGGGAGGCCGAATGGGCGATCTGCTGCACGGCCTCCAATGCGTGCAGCGGGCCGAACATGCGCGAGGGGCCGCCGTGGGTTTGCGGCGTCGATGCCTGGGCGGCGTCCCCGGCCGGCGCGACGGGCGATGGCATGGCGGTCTGCGTGGCGGCTGCGGCATGGGATGTCGTGGGCGCGGTGGGTGCGGCAGCTTCCAGGGGCGGCCTGGATGTCATTGGATCCGGAGCGAGCGGGGATGATGCCGGGGCATGGGATGCCATCGGCGCGCGACCGGGCCGGGATGACGCCTGGGGCGCGCGTTCCGGCCCGGACAATGCCTCGCCGCCGTTTGCCGGCGCATGATTCTGTCCGGGATGGTGATCGGGCTGGCGTGTTGCGGCCGGTTGCGACGCGATGTCTGCGCCTCGTGTGGTGGCGGGTCTCGGGGTGTTGCCGGCGGTCGGGCTCGGCGCAACGGCATGGGAGCGGGAATTCGCATCCTTGCGCGACGACGGGCGCTCGACCGGGGCTTGTGCCGCAGGGATCGGTGCTGTGCCGCCCTCGCCGGAGGCGATCCGCGCCGTGATGACCTGTGCGGAAACAGGTTGTGCGGACACGGATCGCGCGATGGTTTGCGGCTCGGAGACGCCGGTTCCCGTGCGCCCCGGGGTGGTGGGGGCGGTGTCGCTCTGCCGGCGCCCGGTCGGCACATCCTCGATGGAAGCAGGCAGGGAGCGGGCGGTTTCGTTTGGGCCGGCATGGCGGGCGGTGCTTTGCGTCGCAAGGGCGGTATCGGGCCGTGCGATGTTGACTGCGGGATGGTTTTCGGTGTCGGGCTGCCGTTGGCCCGGAGACCGGGTGGACGCATGGAATGATGAGGCGATGGGGAGGGCGTCCTTTGGATTGTCTGTCTGGCTGGCGTGCGTCGGCATGGCCGGTCGGGCCGTGGCGGATTCCGCTTTCCCGGGGCGGGCCTCCTGCCGGAGGGCGATCGCCGCGAGCGCGGCCAGGGCCTCGTTGGGCAACGAACGCTTCTCGGGCTCGGCCTTGCGTTTGGCATGCGTATCGGACTGTGTGCGATGCCCCACGGTTGTGTGCGACAGGGCGGTGGCATGCCGGGCGGCGGTCGGGTTCCGGTTTGCGCCGGCGGCATGGCGTGTTGCCGCGCCTGCGAACGCCCCGGATGCCCCCGCGCCCTTCTGCCCGCCCTTGGCCGAGAGCAGCGCCAGCAGCGCGGCGAACAATCCGCCCTTGCCGGCGTGACCTGCTTGCGTGGCCGCGGCTTGGGCGATGCCCTGCGCGGCGGAGGAGGATGCCTGGGTCTGCTCGATCATGCCTGCCTTGGAGCAGGGATTGTGCCAGAGTCAAACCCAATAAAATCAACAGGTTGAGGGCTGCCGGACAAGCAGGGGCGGCAAGATTTGCCGCCCCGTGAGGCAAGTG
This sequence comes from uncultured Zetaproteobacteria bacterium, assembly GCA_964449205.1. Taxonomy (GTDB): domain Bacteria; phylum Pseudomonadota; class Zetaproteobacteria; order Mariprofundales; family Mariprofundaceae; genus JALVTX01. The sequence continues at coordinate 25,443 of CAYVBG010000001.1, forward strand.
TTGCCGCCTTTCCCGATGAAGTCGCAAAAAGGTCGTCCATGGCCTTTTTGCGTCAAGGGGATCGAAACGCGCGGTTTCGCCCCCCCTTGCACATCCAGGACTTGCGTGGCAAGCGCATGGATGCGCGCGCCCTTTGATGGGCGCGATGATGATTGTTTATGAAGCCATCACTCCTGATCGGTGATGACGATCAGTTCCGCGATGTCCGGGCGGTGCATCAGCCAGGAATAGCGCGACACCGGATTGCCGAACGGATTCAGGATGATTTGATACTGCCGCAGGCAGGAGAAGTCGTGCTCGCGCGGAAACAGCTTGCGGATCCGGTCCTGCACCGGGTCGTGCCACTCGAATCCTTGATGCAGCCGGTAGCCGATCCAGACATGACCGCGCTCCAGGAGGTGCGCGAACAGCGCGCCGGCGTCCTCGGGCAGATCGCCCCGCACGGTGATGGTGCGCAGATCCATGTCGTCGTCCTCGTTGACATCGCACATCAGCTTGTCGATGGCGTGGCGCAATGTGCGTTGCAGCTCATAGGCTTCCTGGTTTTCCGACGCAAACATGTGGAAGCTCGTGTGGGCGATGTAGGCGCCGTAGTACTCGTCCGGCACGGTCACATGCACCTCGGTGGGCAGGTCGAAGCGATCCAGTTCCTCCTGCAACAGGCGCGCCTGCCTGCGATCCTGAAGCAGCGGGAAGATCTGCGGTCGATCGCCATGCTCGCGCACGATGGTGATGAGGTGCGAGAGCACGGTGGCGATGATCATGTAAGCCTGGCCGGGCATTTCCTGCGGGCGGGACAGGATGATGCGATCCGCGCCGCGCACGTGTTCGCGCAGCGCGTCCATGCGGATGAAGTTCCACCGCACGAACTTGATGTGGATGCGCTTTTCCGCTCCCGGCATTTCGCGGATGCGGCGGCGCAGGTAGTCCTCGCTTTCGGCCAGTTCGTCCGGCGTGAGCTGGTCGATGATGGTGACATGGATGTCGTCGAAGTCGTTGAGCATTCGTTTGAGAATCAGAGGCAGGGAACCCGCCCAGCCCACGATGGCCACGCGCAGGCTGGCAGGATACGCGTCCAGCGCGAGACCATGCGGCATGGGGATGGCGGGCGCGGCGTGGCTGGACTGGCTGGCACCCTTGCGAAACGCGTACACCAGCTCGCCATGCAGGTCGCGTGGCTGGATGGCCAGTCCCAGCGCGGCCGTGATGCGCATCGGCTGCGCCAGCGCACCGGATTCCATCAACTTGTAGAGCGGATGCGCCGTGCCCGATTCGTCCACCAGCGCCACCAGCGTGACGCCGCGCGGCAGCATCGAGGCGGCCAGATGCACCATGTCCCATTTGGCGTCGGCGCCGTCCATGCGAATCACGACCCGGTCGCCGTCCCGGCGCGCCTCGCCTTCCCATTCGCAGATCTGGAGCGCGGATTCCTCGGTGCGCTCCGGAATCATCAGCCGCTCCATGACCTGGTCGAAATCCTGATAGACCAGGATATTGCGCAGCATGTTGGCGCGCACCTCGGCCTGGGACATGACCACGGTGGGCTTGTCGTAGGCCTGTTGGTTGTCCCAGCCGATTTGCAGGATGTGATGATGGCTGGAGAGCTGCGGATGCGCCAGGCTCGGCGAAGCATAGTTCAGATAGATGCCGGGATTGGTGTTTCGGATGGCCAGCAGCGAAAACATGCTGTGCGCCAGTTGCGTGGATTGCGGCACGTTGTCCGGCACGTTGACGATGGCCTGTCGCGCATGGTTCAGGTTTACGCGCCGGAGCGATTCCACCTCCATCACGTTGCCCCAGCGGTAGGACACCCACGGATGATCGAGCAGTCCTTCGGGCGGTGTGCTGCTGTCGCCCAGCAACACCAGCTTCAGCCGGGCGAACTGGCGCTCGGAGATCGTATGCAGCTTGTTCAGGATGTAGGGCGCGGCCTGCGACCAGCCCAGCATCACCATGTGATTGCTGACATTCAGGCGCTCGTTGCGCAGTTTCTCCATCAGGCCCGACACCACCTGCGCGCCGATGCCGATGAAGAACGCGAAGATGAACACGCCGACGATCACGGCAACGGCCGATTCCACCGCCATCTGTGCGTTGGGGGGATAGGCGATGGAGTTGCCCGGGTCGGTGAACAGCCGGAATGCGAACCAGACCTGGGCGAACAGGGTGCCGTCGGCATCGTCGATCACGCCGTCTTGCGTGTAGTCAAACGGCGGCAACAGGAAGCGCCCGATGACACCGCCCAGAATGGCCAGCACGCCCAACAGCAGGATCACCAGATTGACCTCTTGCATGAATTGCCCTTCGCGAATGACCTCGCGCAGGTTGCGCACGATGACCAGCCACGGTCGCAGCAGCCGGATCAGGCGCAGCGCGCGCAGGGCGCTGCCGTGCGGAATGACCGCGAAGGCCGGAATCATCACCACCGTGGCGACCAGATCGATCCACCAATACACCCATTCGGACACGCGCTCCTTGCGGTTTTCGAAGTCCATGTGGCGCATCAGCACCAGCCGGATGGCCAGTTCCACCGAGAAGAAGATGATGATGACCCACATCAATGTGTCGTGGGCGAAGAACGACAGCAGAATCACCAGCGAGATGAACATGCCATAGGTGGGCGAGAACATGGCGCTCTGCAAATCGATGTAGCGGAAGGCGCGCAAGGTGCGCATCAGGTAGAAGGCGCGCAGCAGGCGCGCGGCGGCGGCGTCTTGCGCGTCCAGCGGAATATGGAACATGGTGATCAGCAACGAGGCCACGCCGATGATGTCCAGCACCAAAAACAGGGCGTCCAGCTTGCTGTTCAGCGAGGAACGGTAGGGATTGGTGCGAATCTTGTAGCGCATGACCGCGATGCGCAGCCCGATCTCGATGGAAAACACGACGAACAGCACGCTGGCCAGGGCCGGATTGTGCGTGAACGAGGCCGCAATGAGCGCCAGCATCAGCACGCCGAAGCGGGGATGCATCAGCACCCATTCGATGTGATGAAACAGCAGCGGACGATCCTTCAGCACGGATTGCATGGGCGACCTCGTTGCGGGGAATGAGGATGATGCCGGCCAGACACGGGGACGGGCCGGTTCAGGGATTCAGCGACGCAATGCGCCGGGTCAGCGCCTGGCTGATTTTCACCGCCTGCTCGGGCGGCAGGAAGGACAGGATCTTGCCCACCTTCTTTTCGTCCATGCGCGAGAAGATGCGCACCACGATGGGCAGCTCCATGCGCGCGATGACCGGCGCGGCCTTGGCCGGCTTCATGCCCTCGTAAACGGCGGTCAGGCGCTTGATTTTCTTGTCGTTGATGCTTTTTTCCTGCGCCAGCATGTCTTGCAGGCGGGCTTCCATGTCTTCCAGTTCCTTGATGCGTTTCGCGGCCTTTTGCTCCATGTCGGCCACGGCCTGTTCACGCGCGTCCAGTTTCCGGCGGCGCTCCTCCAACTGTTGCTTGAGCTCGCGCAGGCCGAGCAGGGCCTTGCGTTCGGTTTCGCAGGCCATGGCGTCGTCCGGCGTCCAGGGCGAGGCATGGGCCCGGCGCACCAATACAGGCGTCACGGGCGCGGCGGCGGTTGCGGCCTGTCCGGTCGATGGCGGCGTGGCGGGAGGTTCGTGGGGTGTGGCCGGGCCCGCGTCGGCCGCCGGAATGGCTTGCGTGCCGGCGGCATCGTCGCCATGGAGCAGGCCAAGCGCCAGACGACCGCCCGCCACCGCTGTGAGCAGCAGCATCAGGGTCAGCATGCGGGCGCGCATGCTGTTTAACGCTCCGCGCCGCGGACGATGGCGGCGCGGTCATCGTCCTCGCGTTGTTGGCGGATGTCCTGTTTGCGACGATGCGCCCGTTGCAGGCGCGCTTCCATCCGGCCCAGCGCCTTGTCGCGGCCGTCCAGTTCGAGCCAGCGGCGCAGCACCGCCTGCTCCTGTTCGTGCACCCGATCCATTTGCGCTTCCAGGCGCGCGATGCGAGCCTGATGTTCGCGCATCATGTCGTCCATCAACACCAGCATGCCGGCGCGCGCGCCGGTTCTGAGCGTGTGTTCGCGCTGGCGGGCCAGCTCCTCCAGTCGGGCCTCGGTTTCATTCATGCGCTGCATGATCTCGTGCCGTTCACGGCCGAGCGCGGCCAGTTCCTGTCCGGCCCGCTGGCGCTCGCGTTCGCCGAGCTTTTGCAGAATCCGGTGCGGCGTCAGGCGCATCTCACGCCTCGTCCATCAGGCGCAGCAGCGCCGTGCGGGAATCCTCGAAGCGGCTGGTTTCGTGTTGTTCCTGCCGCAGAAAGGCGCGGATGGCCGGCATGCGCGCGATCACGCGATCCAGTTCGGGGTTGCTGCCGGCTTCGTATGCGCCCATGTTCACCATGTCCTCCATGCGTTCGAACAACGCCAACTCCTCACGCAAGGATCGTGCCGCTTTTTGCATGGCCTCGTCGGCCAGTTCCGTTGCCAGACGGCTCACGCTTTTCAGGATGTTGATGGCCGGGAAATGCCCGCGTCCGGCCAGTTCGCGGTCGAGTGCCACGTGCCCGTCGAGAATGGCCAGCGCCGCGTCGGCCACCGGGTCGGCGGCGATGTCGTCGCCTTCGACGAGAATGGTGTAAATTCCGGTGATATCGCCGTCGCCCGCTCCGGGGCCGGCGCGCTCCAGCAGCTCCGCCATGCTGGCGAAGCAGGATGGCGTATAGCCCTTGCTGGCCGGCGGTTCGCCCAGCATCAAGCCGATTTCGCGTTGGGCCTGGGCGAAGCGGGTCAGGCTGTCCATCATCAGCAGCACCTGACGCCCCTGGTCGCGGAAGTGCTCGGCGATGCTGGTGGCCAGCAATGCGCAGCGGATGCGCAACACCGGCGGCATGTCCGATGTGGCGACGATCACGACGCTGCGCGCCAGCGCCTCGCCCAGATTGCGCTCGATGAATTCACGCACCTCGCGGCTGCGCTCGCCCACCAGGGCGATGATATTGACGTCTGCGTCCGAGTTGCGCGCCATCATGCCGAGCAACGAACTCTTGCCGACTCCCGCGCCGGCGAACAATCCCATGCGCTGGCCCCGCCCGATGGTCAGGCAGGCGTCCAGCGCCCTGACGCCGGTCTGGATGGGAGTGTCAATCAGATGACGTTCACACGGGTTCAGGGGCACGCCATGCAAGGGGCGGAATACGCCCTCGCACGCGAGCGGGCGGCCGTCCATCGGCCGGCCGTTGCCATCGATCACGCGGCCCAGCAGATGATCGTCCACCCGCAGGCCGGGTGGCGCGGCACGCGGACGCACGGCATCTCCCGGCGCGATACCGCGGTTGCGGTCCACCGGCATCAGCCATGTATGGGCGTCGCGGAATCCGACCACTTCCGCCTCGATGCGTCGGCCGGCGGCGGATTCGATTTCGCAGGCGCTGCCGGTGGGCAGGCGCAGTCCCTCGGCCTCGACCATCGGCCCCAGCACCTTCTTCACCCGACCGAACAGCGGAAAGGCCGGCATGTGACGCAAGCGCTCCAGCGCCCGCTGGCGGGCGCCGGCATGCCAGAGTGCGGGCAGGCTCATGCGCCTCGCGCGCTGTCGTCGATTGGAGCGAGCAGCGAGGCGCGCAGCGCCTGCATGCAGGCCGTGACGGCTTCGCCGGCGTCCACCAGCATGTCGTGGTCGCGCGCCATGATGCGGCACGTGCCGGCGCGCACGCGTTCGTCGGCGACGATGCGGGCATGGGGCAGATCGTCGTCCAACAGTTTCTCGAGCATGGCTGCGTCTTCCGGGGCGACGGCCAGCGTGAGTTCTCCGGGGGGTGTCAGCTTGCGGGCTGCTTGCGTCACGATGTCGCGCAGGCGTTCGGGCGATTCGTCCAGCATGTCGCCCACCACGCGACGGGCGACAGCCTCGGCGATGTCGAGCACGGCCTCGCTGAAATGCGTCTGCATGTGCTGCATCGCGCGTTCGGCTTCGGCCAGCAGCGTTTCCATCTGCGCCAGAATCTGGCGACCGCGCTCGCGGCCCAGCTCCAGCCCGGCCTTCTCGCCGGCCTGCCAGGCCTTGTCATATGCTTCTTTTTCGATGATTTCCGCCCGGCTCTGGGCGGCCTCCAGCATGGCTTCCAGTTGCCGCATGCGTTCGGCGGCGGGGTCGTGACCCGCGGGGCTTTCGGTGGATGGATCGTGCGCGGTTTCCTGCTTGGGGGTCCCGCCGCCCAGTTCCGGGAACGGCGCGGGGCGGCGCGGCCCCGCATCGACGGCGCGCACCGGCAGAGGCGCGAGCGTGGGATGCGCCATGTCTAGACCATTTCCTCGCCGGCGCCCAGCGTGATGGCGCCTTCGTCGTCAAGCTTGCGCACCACCTTCAGGATGTTTTGTTGCGCCTCCTCCACGTCCGCCAGCTTCAGCGGCCCCATCACCTCCATGTCTTCGCGCATGATTTCGGCCGCGCGGCTGGACATGTTGCCGAAGAACTTCTCGGCCAGCTCGTCGGGCGCGCCCTTGAGCGCCTTGACCAGATCGTCGGAGGAGATGTGTTTCAGAATGGTCTGGATGTCGCGGTCGGACAGCTCGTTCAGATCCTCGAACACCAGAAGCATCCGGTCCACCTGGTTGAACAGTTCCTCGTCCTTTTCCTGCAATCGCTCCAGAATTGGCTTGGCGACGGTCTTGTCGAGTTTTTTCAGGATTTCCACCACACTGACCATGCCGTCGAAGGTCAGGCCCGATGCGCCTTCCATGCTTGAGAGTTCCTCCTCCAGCGTTTCCTCGATTTCGCGCACCAGGTCGGCGGGCACGGTTTCGATCTTCGACATGCGCATGACGACCGACATCTGCATGTCCTCCGGCAACAGCGCGATGACGCGGCTGGCCACGGACGGATCGATGTTGCCCAGGATCAGGGCCACCGTCTGCGGGTGCTCCTGCTCCACATAGGGCTTGATCATTTCCGGTTTCAGGCGGGAGAGCTTTTCCCAGATGCTGAGCTTGCGCGGCGCGTTCAGTCCGGCCAGCACCCGTTCCCGCCGTTCTTCGTCCACCGCGTATTGCAGCAGGCCCATCACGTCCTTGCGGGTGGAACGCAGCAACGGGTCGTCGGAATGGTGCATATCCAGATATTCGCGAAACACCGCGTTCAAGGTGTCGGCGTCGATCTTGCCCAACTCGGACATGCGCTGGCCCACCCGCACCAGCATGTCGTCGTCCATGTTGCGGACGATGGGGGCGGCGGCTTCCGGCCCCAGCGCATAGAGCAGGATGGCGGTCTTGTCCAGTCCCGAAAGCTTCGCGGTCTGGCCGCTCATGCGTGCTCGAGCCATTCGTTGACCACGCGCGCGGCGCGGTCGGGTTCGCGGGTGATGGCCTGCCGGGTCTGCTCCATGATTTCCAGACGATCATGGGCTGCGGATGTCATGGCCGGCAGGGCCTGCGCCGCGCCGGTCGCCTGCGCCGGCTCGATGGTGTCCGTGTTTGCGCCCAACCGGCGCGACAGCGGTCGCAGCACGAACCAGGCCAGCAGCGCCAGCGCCAGCGCGGCCAGCGTGTAGCGGGCGATGTCGAGATAGAACGCGCGCCGCGCGACCGCATCCATGCCGGCGTCGCCGTGTGCGGCCAGATCCATCAGCGGCAGGCTCTGGATTTCCACCGTGTCGCCCCGATCTTCGTTGTAGCCGATGGCCTTTTCGATCAGCCCCTGCAGCACCTTCAGTTCCTGCTTGCTGCGCGGCTGGAAGGTGGAGGCGTCGCCCGGCTTGGCAAACGTGCCGCCGACGATGGCCGCCACCGAGATGCGGCGGATGCCGCCGGCGGGCACGATACGGTGCTCGGTGGTGGTGCTGATTTCATAGTTGACCGTGCGATCGGTGCGGCTGGCCGTCTCCGATGGCGCGGTCTGCGCCGCGACCGGATTCGCGCCCGGCGTGTTCGAAGGCACGCCGGGCACCCCCACCGGGGCTGCATCCTTGCTTTGGCGGGTTTCGCTGATTTCCTTCTGACTGCGCACGACCTGCTCGTCGGGGTTGAATCGCTTGACGTTCGCTTCCAGCACCTCGCGGTTGATGTCCGCCGTCACGCGCACCACGGCCTGACCCGGCCCCACGACCTGCTCCAGCATGCCGGTCAGCCGCGTTTCCAGGCGTCGCTCGATGCGCGCCTGGGCGTCCGCCAGCGTCTGGCCGGCCGTCATGGGCGCATCTGCGTCGTTGTCCGAGAGCAGGTTGCCGTCAGCGTCCACCACGGTCACCGCCTTTGGCGTCAATCCGGGCACGCTGGAAGCCACCAGATTCTGAATGGCCAGCACGCCGCGCTTGCCCAGCCGTCGGCTGCCGGTGAGTTTGAGCATCACCGAGGCGCTGGCCTTGCGGTCGCGGTCGGCGAAGGCCGATTCCTTGGGCAGCACCAGCTGCACCCGGGCGGCGGCCACGCTGGGCATGACCTCGATGGTGCGCGCCAGCTCGCCTTGCAGCGCACGCTGGTAGTTGACCCGTTGCGTGAAATCGCTGATGCCGAATTCGTTCTGGCGGTCAAACAGCTCGAATCCCATGCCGCCGCCGGGCGTGATGTCCTGTCCGGCCAGCTTCAGACGCGTGGCATACACGCGGTCGGCCGGCACCAGCACCGTGCCCGCGCCTTCCAGCTTGTAGGGAATATGCTCCTTTTGCAGGAAATCCACCACCGCCGCCGCGTCCTTGGCGTCCATGCCGGCATACAGGGGCTCGAAGGACGGGCGGGCCGACCAGGTGACCAGCGACACGAAGGCCGCCAGCAGCAGACCGGCAGCGGCGAAGAGCAGCCAGCGGCGGTGGCCGGCGATGACCGCGGCGATGCCATGCAGGCCGCCTGGCCGCGCGGTGTCGGGCGCGGCGGATTGTGGGTTCGCTTGCGCGACGGGCGCGGGAGACGCGCCTTGGGGCGATGGGGTCAGGGTTCCGGCCATGGCTCAGCTCACACCTGCATGCGCATGACTTCGCGGTAGGCGTCCACGAGTTTGTTGCGCACGCTGAGCATCATCTGAAACGACACTTCCGCCTGTTGCATCGCCAGCAATGTTTCCGACACGTTGTGGCTCTTGCCGGTCGCCAGTTCCACGGCAGCCTTGTCCGCTGCGTGGTGTTGGGTGTTGACGGTTTGCACATAAGCCTGGATCAGTTCGCCGAATCTGCCGGATGCGGCGGCCTTCTGGTCCGGCGCAGCGGTGGATTCCGCCCTGGCGGCCTTGGCGTAGGCGTTCAGGGATACGGGATCGATGGCCATGACTGTCTCCTCTAGCGCAGCAGTTCGAGGGATTTCAGGAACATGCGCTTGGCGGCTTCCATGACCGTCACGTTGGCCTCGAAGCTGCGGGCCGCCGATTGCATGTCCACCATTTCCTCGATGGTGTTGACGTTGGGCATTTTGACCATGCCGTTCTTGTCCGCATCCGGATGCGAGGGGTTGTAGACCTCGCGGAATGGACGGGGGTCCTTGACCACGCCGGCCACCCGCACCTCGTGCGCGCCCGCGCCCTGAAACGAGGAGCGGAACACGTCGTCGAAGCGGGCGCGCTCCGGTACGGCCTGAAAGACGATTTCCCGACGGCGGTAGGGGCCGCCGTCCGGCGTGCGGGTGGATTCGGCGTTGGCGATGTTTTCGGCCACGATATCCATGCGCGCCCGCTGGGCGGACATGCCCGATGCGCTGATGCGCATGGCGGCGAAGAGCGTGTCGGCCATGATCATCGACCTCCTTCCTGGATCACCTTGGACAGGCCGCTCAGACGGCCTTTGAGCAGGCGCAGGGTGAGTTCATGCATCAACTGGTTCTCGGCCATATCGACCATCTCCTGCTGGACGTTCACGGTGTTGCCGTCCATGCGCTGCATGGCATCGGAGCGACCGGCCGACAGGCGCAGCCAGGGGGAAGGCGGCGCGTCGCCGGCGGCCATGTGGCCGGGAGCGGTGCGCGCCAGATGGCCCGGCGCGGCGCGGGCTGTCCGGAGCTGCCGGGCCAGGAAATCCTCGAAGCGGCGCGTGTCCGCCTTGTAGTTTGGCGTGTCTGCGTTGGCGATGTTGGTTGCGAACACCGTCTGCATCCGCTCGCGTGCGGCCAGCGCCGCAGCCAGCGTCTGGAAGCTGTGCCCGAAGAGAGGGTTCATTCCGGCGTATGTCGTCATCATGTTCCTCCTGCCTGGCCCGCTTCCGGCATGGATGCCGCGCGGCCGCGGTCGTTCGCGCGGGATGTCGCTCCGGATTCAGCAAGCGCCGTGCCAGCGCTGGCGTCCATGTCGTGCAGCTTGTTGCGCAAGGTGCGAATGCTGATGCCGAGCAGCCGTGCGGCCTCGGTGCGGTTGCCGCGCACATGCCGGAGCGTTTCGCGGATCAGCGCGCGCTCCATGTCGCGGATGCTCATGCCGGCGGCAATGGCCGGCGCAGCCTCGTGCGCCGGCGCGACGCGCAAGGTTTCGCCCAGTCCCAGATGTCCGCGCTGGATTCGTCCGTTTTCGGCCAGCAGAAAGGCACGATGCATGCAGTTTTCCAGCTCGCGCGCATTGCCGGGCCAGTCGTGGGAGGTCAGCGCGGCGATGGCGTCGGCGTCCGGTTCCGGGGCGGGGCGACCATACATGGCCGCAAACCTGTCAAGAAAATGACGGGCCAGAGGCTCGATGTCCCCCGGGCGGTCGCGCAGTGCCGGCAGGCGCACAGTGACGACGTTCAGGCGGTAATACAAATCCTGACGGAACTGTCCTTCGGCCACGGTCTGCTCGATATCGCGGTTGCTGGTGGCGATGATGCGCACGTCCACCTTCACGGGCGCGCGCCCCCCGAGCCGGTCCACCTCGCCTTCCTGCAACACGCGCAGCAGTTTGGCCTGAAGGTGGAGCGGC
>CAYVBG010000002.1:0-35549 GCA_964449205.1 uncultured Zetaproteobacteria bacterium
AGCGCCTCCCAGGCGATCCATCCGGCCACAAACCACAAGCCAAATCCGTTGGCCTGCGCGGCCAGCACCCGCGCCCTCCCGTAGCCATAGCTCATGCCATCATGCGCCGGGCGGGCGGCGATGCGGCCGGCCACGGCAGCCAGCGCCAGCGCCGCCACGTCGGAAACCATGTGCGCGGCATCGGCCATCAGCGCCAGCGAGTCGGCCAGCCAGCCCCCCGCCAGCTCGATGATGGCAAACCCCGCCGTCAGCGCCAGCGCCCGATCCAGTCCGGCATGCGCATGATCGTGTCCGTGGTGCATGGGCCCAGTATTCCTCCGCGCCTTCGACTTGTCATCCCGCTCGGGCTGTTGCATCCTCGCGCCCAAACGCAGCGTCATGCATCATGCGAACCCGGCGCGCGCAGGGGAGTGAAGACGATGGATTTCGAAACCGCCCGTCACAACATGGTCGAGAGCCAGATTCGCTGTTGCCGGATTCTCGACCCGGCGCTGCTGGACGCATTCGAGACCATGCCGCGCGAGGCATTCCTCCCCGACGAGGTGAAAACACTGGCCTACATGGACGGTCATGTGCCGTTGCCGGCCGGCCAGCAAATGCTGACCCCGCTGCAGGATGCGAATGTGATGCAGGCGCTGAACCTGGGGGGCGACGAACGGGTGCTGGAGATTGGCGCGGGCACGGGGTTCCTGACCGCCCTGATGGCGATGCACGCCCGCGAGGTCGTCGCCTTCGAGCTGCACGAGGAGCTGGCGGAACTGGCCCGGCGGAATCTGGAACGCCACGGCGTGAGCAACACCGCCGTCATCCACGGCAATGGCATGCTGGAGGAATCGCTGAAGGATCAGGGCATGTTCGATGCCATCGTGCTGGAAGCCGCGGTGAAGGAAGTCCCGGACTTCTTCCTTGACCACCTGAATCCGGGAGGGCGGCTGGTTGCCTTTGTCGGTGAAAATCCGGTCGTCCGGCTGATTTCCATGCACCGGCGGGAAGACGGCACGACAGAAACCCGCGAATGGATGGAAACACTGCTGGCAAGCATGGAGGGCCTGCCGCGAAAGCGGGAGTTTGTATTCTGACGCGCCCTGCCCTGCAACAACCCATGGCGCGCGCGCGGCACGACACATCCACGCGCGCTGTGCCCAACGCGCCGCGGCGCGATTTCCTGCGAAACGGCGGGCGAGCGCTGGCCGCGCTGGCCGCGCTGACCCTGCCCGGAACGCCCGCGCGCGCGATGGCGGCGCAGCCGGCCATGCGGCCCATCCGTCCCCAAATATCCAGACACACCCTGGCGGCGCGCCTGACCCGCGAATTCGGACTGCCGGAGAAACAGGTGGCCGCCGTGCTGCAACAGGCGCATTTCATCCCCGGCGTCATCGAACGCATGGAAGCGCCCTACGAGGCCCGACCGTGGCACGAATACCGCCCCCTGTTCGTGACCCGGCGACTGGCCGCCGAGGCGCGCGATTACATTCGCGCGCACATGGCGGATTTTCGCCGCGCCCGCGAGCGATATGGCGTGCAGCCCGAAATCATCGCCGCCATCCTCGGCATGGAAACGCATTTCGGCCGCCACCGCGGGCGCGATCGCGTGCTGGACGCGCTGTACACGCTGGCCGCGGGCTACCCTCGCCGGGCAGACTTCTTTCGCAAGGAGCTGGGGCACTTCATCCTGCTCTGCCGCGAGGAGGGCCTGAAGCCGGACAGCCTGGTCGGCTCCTACGCCGGGGCGTTCGGCGTCACGCAGTTCATTCCGTCCTCGTATCGGGCCTACGCAGTGGACGCCGACGGCGACGGTCGCCGGGACGTGTGGCATTCCACGGCGGACATCACGGCCAGCGTGGCCCATTACTTTCACGCCCATGGCTGGGACGCCGCCCGGCCGGTGGCCCGCTGGATGCCGCCGCTGACGGATCGGGATGTCGTTCGCGCCATGCGCCGGGCCGGCATGCGCCAATGGATGACGCTGAAACATGCAAGGCCAGCCCTGCCGCCGCTGCCGGCGGTCTGGCGCGACGACGACCGCGTATCGCTGATCCGGCTCGACACGAACACGGGGCCGCGCGATGTGCTGGTGCATTACAACTTCTACGTCATCACCCGCTGGAACCGATCCGCGAACTACGCCATGGCGGCCACCGAACTGGCAGCAATGGCCGGATGCGCGCTGTGCGACACGCACGAAGCCTCGCGGGCCTGATCCCGGTCGCCGCGCTCTGCGTCATGCTGGCAGGCTGCAGCGCGCGTGTGGCCCACTCGCCCGCGCCGGGCGCCAACGTATCGACGCCAATCCCTGTTCCCGCCGGCCATCAGGCGCAGCTCCCGTCCGGCCGGGGCGGCGTCCGCAAGATCGGCCGACCCTATCGGGTGGCCGGACGCACCTACTATCCGCTGGCCTCGGCGCGCGGCTACGACGAAGTCGGCATCGCCTCGTGGTATGGCCGCGATTTCCATGGCCGGCGCACGGCAAACGGCGAAATCTTCGACATGCGCGCGCTCTCGGCCGCCCACCGCACGCTGCCGCTGCCAACCATGGTGCGCGTCACCAATCTGGAGAACGGTCGCTCGGTCATCGTCCGCGTCAACGACCGCGGCCCCTTTGTGAAGAACCGGCTGATCGACCTCTCTTGGGCGGCGGCCCGCGCGTTGGGTTTCGTCGGCAAGGGCACGACCCGCGTGCGCGTGCAGTCGCTGGATGTTGCTGCACCCCCGCGCGGCGCCCCCACACCACGGCGCCGGCCCGCTCTGGCCCGCCGCGCGGCTTCATCCCCCGCAACGCAGGCGCACCGCGCCGCATCCCGCGCGGGCATGTATGTGCAGCTCGGCGCATTCGCCCAAGCGGGCAACGCCGCGCGCCTGAAGCAGTCGTTGGCGCCCGGCTATCCCTCGGTGCGCGTGGAGCCGTTTCCGTGGGACGGGCGCGTGCTCTATCGTGTGCGCATCGGCCCGTTTCGCGACGTGCAGCGCATCGAGCAAACCGTGCTCTCGCTGCGGCGACAGGGCTACAACAACGCCGTCGTCATCATCGAATAACCCGATGCCGGCCGATCCGACCCCTCGCCGCCGGCGCGTCACCGCCTTTGGCGCCTCGCGCCTGCCGGAAAGCGACCCGCGATTCGCCGATGTCGAAATGCTGGGACGTTGTCTCGGCGAACATGGCTGGGATGCGGTCACCGGCGGCCACCAGGGCATGATGGCCGCCATCTGTCGCGGCATCCGGGCTGGCGGCGGCCATGTGCGCGGCATCACGCTGGAGCGGTTCCCGACGCCGCCGGACAACCATCTGAGCGAGGAAGTGCGCGCGCGCGACTTTTTCGAGCGCATGCGCCTGCTCATCGAGGAAACGGATGCCTGGCTGGTGCTGCCGGGCGGACTGGGCACGCTGGCGGAACTGGCCATGACCTGGGACTTGCTGGCCATTGGCGTGCTCGCGCCCCGCCCCCTGGTGATCTATGGCGAGGCATGGCCACCGGTGCTGGCAACGCTGGATGACGCGCTCGTCTGGTCGGTGGACCATGCACGCGCGATCGTGCGATGCTGCCGCACCCCCCAGGATGTGCTGGCGGCACTGAACGCCGATGATTAAGGTTCGCCGCCAGAGTCATCACCACTCATCTCACGGAGCACAACCACAATGATGCCACGACTGTTGATTGCAATGCTGTTCATGCTGGAGATCGCCGTCGCGCCGGCCCTGGCGGCGAATTGGCCATCCGCCCCTGGCATCAAGGCCAAGGCTTGGGCGCTGGTGGACGCCCGATCGGGCCAGGTGCTGGCCAGCCACAACGAAACCATGCATCTGCCGCCGGCCAGCCTGACCAAGATGATGACGCTGTATCTGGCCTTCGAGGACATCAAGCTGGGACGCCTGAAACCCGAGGAGCGCGTGTCGGTCAGCAAGAAGGCCTGGAAGATCGGCGGCAGCACAATGTTCCTCGACCCCCGCATGCACCCGACGGTGGAACAACTGTTGCACGGCATCGCCACACTCTCCGGCAACGACGCCTGCATCGCATTGGCCGAACACGTGGCCGGCAGCGAGGAAGCCTTTGCGGAACGCATGAACCGCAAGGCGAAAGAACTCGGCCTGACGCATACGCACTTCGTCAACGCCACCGGTTTTCCGGCCCCCGGCCACTACAGCTCGGCGCTGGACATGGCACGGCTGGGCGCCGCGTTGTGGCGCGACTTTCCGAAGCAATACGCGATCTTCGCCGAACGCAGCTACAGCTACGGTGGACACACGCAGCCCAACCGGAACCGGCTGTTGTGGATGTTTCCAGGCGCGGACGGCATCAAGACGGGCCACACCAAAGCGGCGGGCTACTGTCTGGTCGGCTCGGCCGAACAAAACGGCATGCGCCTGGTTTCCGCGGTGTTCGGCGCGGATTCGGACATGGAGCGCGCGCGCCAGTCGAAGGTGCTGCTGACCCATGGCTTCCGCAACTTCACATCGCTCAGACCCGCCGAGCGTGACATTCGGCGCAAGGTGACCGTGTATCAGGGCAAGGCGGATCATGTATGGTTGATTCCCGAACGACCGGTCTGGATCTCCGTGCCGCGCGGCGATGAGCGGCGCGTCGCCTTTCGGCTGCGCTATCGCGCGCCGCTGATCGCGCCGGTCGCCAGGGGGCAAAACATCGGCGTCATCGAGGCGGTGCTGAAAGACAAGAACGGCCGCCCCCGGGTGCTGGCACGGGTGACCATGCGCGCGCGCAACGCCGTGCCGCCGGCCTCGTGGCTGGGCCGGCAGTGGGACCGTCTCAAACTCTGGTGGGCGGGGGATCAGGGCGCGGCCGGCGCGGACGCGCCATGACGCCGACCGCGTATGTCAACGGACGTTTCGTGCCGCTGGCCGATGCCACGGTGCACATCGAAGATCGCGGCTTCCAGTTCGCCGACGGCGTTTATGAGGTCGTGGCATGCCTGAACGGACATTTTCTGGACATGGACGCCCATCTGGCGCGGCTGGAGCGCTCGGCCTCGGCCATCGCGTTGCCGCTTCCCTTCCCGCGCGACGAACTGGCCGGATTGATTGGCGAAACCTGGCGGCGCAACCCGTTTCCCGACGCCATGATCTATGTGCAACTCACCCGTGGCGCCGCGCCGCGCACCCACCTGCCGGCGGACGGCATCCGCCCCACGCTGGTCATCACCGCGCGGGAACTGCCGCGCCCGTCCCAAACGCAACTGGCCCATGGCGCCAGCGCCATCACGCTGCGGGACTTTCGCTGGAAACGCTGCGACATCAAATCCATTGCGCTGCTGGCCAGCGTCATGGGCAAGCAGGAGGCCGCGCGCCGGGACGCCGACGAAGCCTTCTGGCTGGACGAGCACGACCATGTGCTGGAGGGATGCTCCACCAACGTGTTCGCGGTCATCGGCGAACGTCTGGTCACCCATCCGCTCGATCATCAGGTGCTGGGCGGCATCACCCGCGCCATGCTGATCGAGCTGGCGACCGAAGCGGGCATACCCGTGGAGGAACGCCCCTGGACGCTGAACGAGCCGGGGCTGAGCGAATGCATGCTGACCAGCACCACCAACGCCGTGCTGCCTGTCTGCCGGGTGGATGCACGGCCGGTGGGCACGGGCAGGCCGGGCGCAGTGGCCATCGAGCTGCGCCAGCGCATGCTTCAGACGATGGACGCCCTGCGTCGTCGGGGAGCGCCGAATGCGGCCTGAGTCCGTGCGCGCCGTGCTGCTGGACATGGACGGCACCCTGGTGGACGCCTTTGGCCCCATCGTGACGGCGCTGAACCGCACGCTGGCCGATTTTGGCCTGCCGGCGATGAGCGAGGCGGACATCCGCCGCCATACGGGGCGGGGCGAATGCAGCATGATTTCGCTGTTTGGCGATCGGCGCGAGGAAGCCGCCGAACGTTTCCTTGGCTACCACGACGAACGCCTGCTGGACGTGCGCCCGCTGCCCGGCGCGGAAACGATGCTGGACTGGCTGGCGGCGCACGGCATGCCCGCGGCCATCGTCACCAGCAAACATCAGGACCGGGCCGAACGGCAACTGGCGCACCTGGGCTGGCGCGAACGCCTGGCATGCGTGATCGGTCTCTGCGACGGGCGCCGCCAGAAACCCGACCCGCACACGCTGTTGCTGGCTTGCGAGACGCTGGGCGTGCCGCCGGAGCAAACCGTCATGGTTGGCGACGGCACGGCGGACATGAAGGCTGCGCGACGCGCCGGCAGTCTGCCTGTGGGGCTGACCCACGACTTCACCGCCGATGAACTGCGCCAGGCCGGCGCGGCGCATTGCTTCGCCTCACTGGACGAGGTGCGCGGCTGGCTGGCCGAAACGCCCGACCAGGACATCCTCCGTGCAAGCTGAATCGGCGGTCGTCCACGACGATCTGATCCATTTTCTGCTCGCGCGCGCGCATGTGCGAGGCGCCGTCATCCGCGCTTCGCATATCCGGGAAACGGCCTGCCGCATCCATGGCCTGCCGGACGCCGAACCCGGCAGCGCCGGTGAGTTGCTGACCCAAACCCTGATCGGCGCCATGCTGCTGCTGTCCATCAGCAAGGGCGGCATGCGGCAGGTGCTGCAACTGGACGGCGACGGCGGCCCGATTGAGCGCGCGCTGGCCGAGGCCCGCGGTGGCGCGGTGCGCGGTTATCTGACATGGCGAAGCGATATCACCACACGGGCGCCGGGCGCAAGTTCGCTGTCCCTGCTTGGCCATCATATCCGTTGCGCCACCGTGCGCGATTTGGGCGTTGGCGAGCCATACATTTCCGTCACCGAGGCCCGATCCGACTGGCTGGCCGACGTGCTGGTGCATTATTTGTCCCAATCCGTCCAGATTCGCGCCGACATGGTGTTGCACGGTGATCTCGGGCTGCTGATCGAAGCCATGCCCGGCGCCAGCGACGACGACTGGTTCGCCGCCCTGGACGCCCTGGCCCGCATCAGCGATGAGCGGCTGGACGGCAATCCCGAGAACGTTGTTCAATCCTTTGACCCTTTGGGCGTCAAAATCCTGGGACGGCAACCCTGGATCTGGCGTTGCGACTGCAAGCCGGAGACACTGGCCGCGGCGCTGACCCGCATGAGTCCGGAAACCCTTTCCGCCCTGAAGGACGATCAGGGTCGCGTTACGTTGTCCTGCGCCTATTGCGGCAAGACACACGCCATCCGGCTTGAGGGATAACAGCGCGGCGCGGAAAATTGGCACGCGGCTTGCTGGTCATTTGGTGCAACCGCGGATGACACCGGGCCAGCCCTCAAGTCATCGGATGCGTCCGCGATATATCAGAGTGTCGGCGCGCTGGTCTTGCAACCTGTTGCTCCGGACCGATGCGAGCTGAACGGGAGCCAAATCTCCTGCCCGTGCGCAAGCCCCGACCAAGGGGAAGCCTGACGGCCGGATGCGGCGCCCACCTGTAAAACACAGGGTTCGGTTTTACAGGTTGCAAAACCAGCGCGCCGACCCTAATCAATATAAATAACTCCCTCGGGGCCTGCCGTTCCTTCCTCCCTCCCCTCAAACCGGCAGGCCCTTTCTTTTGGCCGGATTCGTCTGATTTCCCTGCCCGTTCGGGTTCAGCGTTCCATGCGGCAGACATGTCCGCGATCCGGGCCGGTGGACAGCATCCGGACCGGACAGCCGCACACTTCCTCGATGCGCGCCAACAGCCGCCGCGCATTGCGCGGCAGGCGTCCGGGATCGGTGATCCCGTAGGTGCTTTCCGTCCAGCCGGGCAGGGCCTCATAGACCGGGCGGCAGGCCTCCAGCGCCCGCGCATCGGCCGGAATACGCGAAAGCCGCGCACCGTTGTGTTCGTAGGCCACGCACAGCTTCACCTCCGGCAAGCCGTCCAGCACGTCCAGCTTGGTCACCGCCAGTCCCGTCACGCCCGCCACCCGCACCGCATGCCGCACCACCACGGCATCGAACCAGCCGGTGCGGCGAGGACGTCCGGTCGTGGCGCCAAACTCGTTTCCCTTTTCGGCCAGATGCCGGCCGGCAGGATCGTCCATGCCCTCGGCATTGTACAGCTCGGTGGGAAACGGCCCTGCGCCGACGCGCGTGGTGTAGGCCTTGCAGATACCCAGCACCTCATCGATCATCGCCGGCCCCACGCCCAGACCCGCCAGCGCCGCGCCGGAGACCGTGTTCGACGACGTGACATAGGGGTAAGTGCCAAAATCCATATCGAGCATCACACCCTGCGCGCCCTCGAACAGCATCGCCGCGCCCTGTTCGTGCCGCTCACGCAACAGCTCCGACACGTCGGCCATCAACGGCAGCAGCCGTTCCCGCGCAATGGCCAGTTCCGCATCCACGTCGGAGCGCAACACCTCGGGCATGTGGAAATACTCGCGCAACAGAAAATTCGTCCACTCCAGCTGTTCCGAGATGCGCGCATCGAGGTCGTCGCTCAACAGGTCGATCAGGCGAATGCCACGACGCGCGGTCTTGTCCTCATAGGCCGGGCCGATGCCGCGTCCGGTGGTGCCGATGCGGGCCTTGCCGCGCGCGGCCTCGCGGGCGGCGTCCAGCGCCCGATGCCAGGGCAGAATCAAATGGCAGCGATCGGAAATACGCAATCGCTCGGCCACCGGCACGCCCGCCGCCAGCAACGCATCCATCTCGCCGGCAATGGTCGAGGGCGCCACCACCGTGCCATTGCCGATCAGGCACAACACCCCCTCGTGCAGAATGCCGGAAGGCACCAGGTGAAGCACCGTCTTCTCGCCGCCGATCACCAAAGTGTGACCGGCGTTCGGGCCGCCCTGAAAACGGGCCACCACATTCATCTCCGGCGCCAGCAGATCCACGATCTTGCCCTTGCCCTCATCGCCCCACTGGATGCCTATTGCCACGATGTTCGCCATGTCGTCCCCGTTGTAAATGATACGCGCGGCTCAGGCGTCCACGCGGGCGCCGGCATCCAGCCAGCTCCATAAATCGCAGGAAAAGCCCGTGGCCGGCATGTCGCGCCCGTGCGCGGTCATCATCGCATCGTAGCGCCCGCCGTGCAGCAGCGGCCGGGGCACGCCCTCGGCATAGCCGGTGAACACGATGCCACTGTGATAGAGGAATCGCGGCATCACCGCCGCATCGGCGTGAACCGTCACCGCCCCCTCCAACCGGCGCGTCGCCTCACCGGCGAGATCGAGCAATTCGCGCACGGCGGCATCAAACGCCTCGCCATATCTGCCCGTGGATTGCGCCAGCCAGGTTTCATCGGCGCGCCCGGCGGCCAGCGCCAGCAGCGCTTCGTGCCGATCGCCCCCAATGCCCGCGGCATTCAACGCCGCCCTCGCATCCTCCGGCGAACGACGCGCCAGCACATCCCGCCATGTGTCCAGCGCCGCATCGGGACCGTTCCCCCCGGCCAACAACGCCCGCAACAAACCGATATGTCCAACCTGCAACACCGGCCGGGCAAACCCGGCCGCGGCCATGCTCCGCGCGGCCAGTTCCAGCACTTCGGCATCGCCCTCGCTGCCGGCCACGCCCAAGCACTCCACGCCCGTTTGCCACTGCTGACGCGATCCCCGGCGCGACTCCGGTCGCGCCAGGATCACCGTTCCGGAGTAACACAGCCGCAACACCGCCTCGTGTTGCAAGCGGGTGGCGGCGATGCGCGCGATCTGCGGCGTCATGTCCGATCGGATGGCCAACAGACCCGCCCCCGCCGGATCGGAAAACACGATGGTCTGGTCGGCCAAGAACCGTCCTGCGCCGGATCGCAATGTGTCCGGCCGGTCGAGCACGGGAGGAATCACCTCTTCGTAACCCGCCCCGGCAAACAGCCGTGTCAGCCGGCGTTGCAAGGCCCGCAGCGACCGCGCGCGCGCACCAAAGGCATCGTCCAGACCCACAAGCGGGCCAGGGGACGCGGTCACAAATCCCCCAGCTCGGCGTAACGCACCATCAGCACGTTCGGCAATTCGGCGAGCCGTCGCAACACATCCTCGCCCGGAGGCGTATCCACCTGCACCAGCGCCACCGCGTTTTCCGCATCGGCGCGACGGCCCAGGCGGAAATCACCGATGTTGATGCCGGCATCGGCCAGAATGCCGCCAATGGCGGCAATCACGCCCGGTCGATCCTCATTTTGAATGAAAATCAGATTCCCGGCCGGCGCCATCTCCACCTCGCAGGTGTCGAAACTCACCAGACGGGGGCGCGTTTCATCGAACAGCGTGCCGGACACGCAGCGCACGCCTTCGTCGCCCTCGACCTGCAACCGGATCAGGGTCGAGAAGCTCTCCGCCTTGTCACTGGCGGACTCGGACACCTCGATGCCGCGATCACGCGCCAGCATGCCGGCATTCACCTCGTTCACATCCTCCATGCATTGCGACAACAGCCCCAGCAACATCCGCTGAATCAGCGGCGCACGCGCCAGCTCCGCGGCCTGCCCGCCGAAATGCACCGACACGCGCGCATAGCCGGGACGCATGGTCTGACCAATGAACCGCCCCATGCGCTCGCACAACAGCAGATACGGCGCCAGCTTGCGGCTTTCCTCCTCGGAAAGCGACGGCAGGTTCACCGCATTGCGCACCAGGCCGGACAGCAGAAAATCGGTCATCTGCTCGGCCACCTGCACGGCCACGTTTTCCTGCGCCTCGGTCGTGGACGCTCCGATATGAGGCGTGAAGCTGACGTTGTCCAGTTGCAGCAGCGGATGATCCGCCGGCGGCGGCTCCTGGGCATAGACATCCAGCGCCGCCGCGAACAGATGGCCGGACTTGCAAGCCTCGTACAGCGCCGCCTCGTCCACGATGCCCCCCCGCGCGCAGTTCACCAGTATCGCGCCCTGCTTCATGCGGCCGATGATGTCCGCATTGATGAGGTTGCGGGTGGCCTCGACCAACGGCACATGAATGGTCAGCACATCCACCCGGGCCGCCAGTTCCTCGACCGAATCCACCTTGGTCACGCCCATCGCCGCGGCCCGCTCGTCGGAAATGAACGGGTCGTAAACCAGCACGCGCATGTGCAAGCCCCGCAGCCTGTCGCACACGATGGCGCCGATATTGCCCGCGCCGATGACGCCGGCGGTCTTGCCGGTCAGCTCCTTGCCCATGAAACGGGACTTCTCCCATTTGCCGGCGCGCATCGAGGCCGAGGCCTGGGGAATGCGCCGCGCGGCGGCCACGATGTGCGCAATCGCCAGCTCGGCGGTGGTGATGGTGTTGCCGTGCGGCGTGTTCATCACCACGATGCCGCGCCGCGAACAGGTCTCGACATCGATGTTGTCCACGCCGATGCCGGCGCGGCCAATCACCTTCACGCGCTTCGCGGCATCGAGCAAGGCGCCCTTCAGTTTGGTCGCCGAACGCACCGCAATGCCGTCGTAGTCTCCGGCAATGGCCAGCTTCTCGTCCTCCGGCAGACCGGGCCGGCAGTCCACCTCGATGCCGCGCGAGCGAAACACCTCGACGGCGCGCTCGCTCATCTTGTCCGCAATCCAGACGCGAGGCATGGCGACCGTCAGCGGGCGGCGGGAAAACGATCGGCCAGCACGGCCTGGGCCGCGGCCACGCCGCGCCCCATATCCACCGGATGTCCGAAACGCTCCAGCGCCAGCTCAATGGCGCTGATGGCCGTGACGATGTCGAACACATCGTAGTAGCCCAGATGCGCGATGCGCAGGATCTTCCCCTTCAGATGATCCTGGCCGCCGGCGAAGGTGACGCCCATCGTGTCGCGCAGGTATTTGACGAACGCCGCGCCATCCACGCCATCGGGCACGAATGCGCCGGTGGCGGACGTCGCCGGCGCAGCGGACACCAGCCGCATGCCCAGCGCCTGCACGCCGGCGCGCGCGGCGCGGGCCAGCAGCGCATGGCGGGCGTAGAGGTTCTCCAGCCCTTCCTCGAACATCATCTTCAACACTTCGTTCAACCCCAGAATCAGCGACACGGCCGGTGTCCAGGCCGTGGTGTCCTTGCCGGCCTGCTGATTCTTGCGTTCGGCGACCAGATCGAAATAAAAACGCGGGCAAGACGCGGTTTCGCACAGCCTCCATGCCTTGTCCGACAACGCGATCATCGCCAGTCCGGGCGGCAGCATGAACGCCTTCTGCGAGCCGGAAATCACCACATCCAGCCCCCATTCGTCCATCGGCATGTCGATCACGCCCAATGCCGTGATCGCATCCACGACCGTGACGCAGCCATCGAGCGAGGCGGTGAGCCGCGCGATCTCGCGCACCGGATGCTCGGTGGTGGTGCTGGTTTCCGAGGCCTGAAGAAACACGCCCCTGGCATCGGGATACGCCTCCAACGCGGCCCTGACCTCGGCCACATCCACGGCTTCACCCCACGCCACCTTGATCTCGACGGCGTGGACACCGTGTTTGGCGGCGATCTTGCCCCAGCGTTCGCCAAACTTGCCGCCGTTCACGTAGATGATGGTGTCGCCCGGTGAGCACAGGTTCGTCACCGCCGCCTCCATCGCGCCGGAGCCGCTGGACGCCAGCATCAAGGCGTCATTCGCGGTCTGAAACACCTGCTCCAGCATGCGCTTGGTTTCGGCGAACACGGCGGAGAACTGCGGCGTGCGGTGATGAATCATCGGCTGGGCCATGCGCAGCAACACACGCTCGGGCACGGCGGTCGGCCCCGGGGAGAGAAGGTATTGTTTGATCATCGGGCGGTTGACTCCAGAAAAGGGTGGATTCGCACCCGCCGGGTGCGCGCCGATGCTAGGCGACCGCCGGGAAAGTTCAACACAGCGACCCGCGCCGCCAACCGGCCCCGCAAGCCGACCCTCCACTCCCCGCAATCGCGCGCCATCCCGGCGCGCTCCGCGGCGCGATTATGGCGCGAACGTGAACGCGTCGGCGTAGATATCCCGCGTGGAAATGCCCGCCAGAAACAGCTTCTTGCGCATGGCCTCCACCAGCGGCGGATCGCCGCACAGATAGGCGCGGCTTCCCGACATATACTCCCGCGTTGTCTGCACCACCACCTCGTCAATCGCGCCGTGCCTGCCGGCCGCCGGAGGCTCGCCATACAAAACGCAGGGAATATATTGCAGGCTCTCATGCTTGGCGGCCAGGTCGCGCAACTCATCCACCATGTACAAGCCCTCCGCGGCCAGACTGCCATGAAACAGGAAGATGCGTCCACGATGGCCCAGCGACAGCGCATGGCGGACGATGCCATACAGCGGCGCAAGGCCCGTTCCCGTGCCGGCCAGAATCAGGTTGCGATCCGGCTCGCCGGGCACATAGAAACAGTCGCCCGCCGGCCCGTAATACGTCAGTGCATCCCCTTCACTCACCTCATCGCACAACCAGGGGCTCATCCGCCCGTCCGGCACCCGCTTCACATGCAGCTCCAAAAAATCCTCATCCAGCACGCTGGCCAGCGAATAGCTGCGCGTCAGCCCGTCCTGCTCCCGCGTCACATTGATGAACTGGCCGGGAATATAATCGAAACCATCGCGGGCAAGCCGCAAACGCACCACATTCGCGTTCATGACGGTTTTCTCCAGCACCTTGGCCGTGCGCTTCTCCGAAACCTGCGCCAGCGCGATTTCCATGTCCTCCCCGGGCTTGCACAGGCAGGCCAGAAAATAACCCTGCGCCTGCAGCGTATCCTTCAAGCCCTGCTGGCTCTCGCGCGACGGAGTTCCCGCCACGGCGCGCATCAAGCAACTCTGGCAGGCGCCGGCCCGACACGACGACGGCAGCATCACCCCCTGCCGTTCCAGCCCTTCCAACACCGTTTCATCGGGCCTGCATTCATAGGACTTGCCTTCAAAGGTAATCTTCGGCATCGCATTCTCCCGGATCCGGAAATTCAATGAAAAGCGGGATTTCACGCCCTGCGCAAAATCCCGCTCCGTGCTTCGGGCTCGAAAGGATATCAGCGATTCAGCACGTCGTCGCGGGTGGATTCCGCAATGTCGATCACGGTCTGGATCATGTCCTCGCCCACGCCCAGCTCGGCCAGCGTGGAACGCAGGTGCATCAGAATATGATCAAAATGCGAATCATCCAGCCCCCGTTCCACCAGATGCTTGTGGCCCTCGCGCATGTCCTTGCCGGTGTAGCGGTTCGGCCCGCCGAACACCATGGTCAGGAAGGCCTTCTGCTTGGCAGCCTGGCGTTCCATGTCCACGCCCTCGAAAAACGGAGAAACATACGGATCGTTCAGCACCCGGCGATAGAAGATGTCCACCGCGGCATTGATGGCCGCGTCCCCACCCAGCAGATCATAGACGCTCTGCTGCCCGCCGCCGGCCGGCGCGTCGCCGGGCTCCACACGGGAGGCATCGGCCACGCCGGACAGAAACAGGGACAACACCACGCCGGTCACGACAAACAGGACAAAGGCAAACAGAAATGTGTCCACATGCATGACGAATCTCCTAGCGATCGAGCACGTCGTCGCGGGTGGACTCGGCGACGTCGGCCACGGTCTTGATGAGCTCCGGCGCCACGCCCAGTTCCGCCAGTGTCGAACGCAGGTGGCAAACGATATGGTCGAAATGCGAATCGTTCAGTCCCATCTCGTGCACCAGATGCTTGTGCCCTTCGCGCATGTCCTTGCCGGTGTAGTTGTTCGGGCCGCCGGTCACCATGGTCAGGAAGGCCTTCTGCTTGGCGGCCTGCTTTTCCATGTCCACCCCCTCGAAGAAGCGGCTGACATACGGGTCGTTCAGCACACGGCGATAAAACGCGTCCACCGCCGCATTGATGGCGGCCTCGCCGCCCAGTTGCTCATATACCGTGCTCATAGGGTTGTTCCCTCCTGTGTCGGAATGTCACAATACTCATAAAAGGAGTATTGATGTCGCAACTTTACACGGGTATCATGGCTTGTCAATAATCCAACACCGGAACGCAATGCGGGAAAGGACGACCCCATGGAACTGACCAAATACACCGACTACAGCCTGCGCATCCTGATATATCTGGGTTTGAATGCCGATCATCTGGTGACCATCGACGAAATCTCCACAGCCTACGGCATCTCGCGACACCACGTGGCCAAGGCCGTGTTTCACCTGTCGCAGATGGAAATGATCCTGACGGTGCGCGGGCGCGGGGGCGGCATGCGTCTGGCCCGGGCGCCGGAAGACATCAACATTGGCGCGCTGGTGCGCAAGACCGAGCCGCACATGAACCTGCTGGAATGCTTCGACGCCAGCATCAACACCTGCCCGCTGATCGACGCCTGCCGGCTGAAGTCGCTGATCAAGAAAGCCAAGCGCGCCTTCCTCGACGTGCTGGACGAATGCACGCTGGCAGACATGCTGGGCAACCGCGCGCCGCGCATGAGCCATCTGCTCACCCTCCGAAACACCGGAAAACCGCCGCCGCAACAGGTGTCCTGACCCGCCCGTTCGGCTACACTCCGCCGGCCTCGACACAACGCAGACCGGTGCGGTGCGTCGTGTATCACAGTCAGCAGGGGGATGGCGACATGTCTGGACTCATCGAACGGATTCCGGCCCGGTTTTGGGGCCTGGCCTCGCTGGTGTTGGTCGCGCTCGCCTGGCTGGCCCTGTTTCGCTACGACAACTACGGCATCGACGAAGGGGCGGCCCGGGCCTTGCTGCTGAACTGGGCCATCGCCGATCAGATCGCCCACCCGGTGGCGTTGGTCGGCGCGCCGGATCTGCGCGCCTTCCTGTTCGCCATCCTGGATATCCATTGGGCCGGCGACCTGATTGCCGCCAAGGTGCTGGGTCTGTTCGCGATGTTGGGCGTGGGACTGGCGCTGCACGACTGGGCCGGCAAACGCCTCGGCGCCGAAGTGGCCCTGATCGGCACGGGACTGACGCTCATCGCGCCGATCACCGTCATGCAAGTGGATTCCATTGGCAAGGGCCCCTGGATGCTGCTGGCCTTCTGGGCCGGTTGCGTGTTTGAATCACGCTACCACGACAGCCGCCGCGACATCCCCGGGGATTATTTCCTGACGCTGATTTTCGCCGCGCTCG
Source organism: uncultured Zetaproteobacteria bacterium (assembly GCA_964449205.1). Classification (GTDB taxonomy): domain Bacteria; phylum Pseudomonadota; class Zetaproteobacteria; order Mariprofundales; family Mariprofundaceae; genus JALVTX01. The sequence goes on from CAYVBG010000002.1 coordinate 15,936, forward strand.
CCGTCAGCCTCCACCCTGCCGGACTTGCCCTGCCGGCGGCCATCGCATGGAAACGATGGCGTCAGGCCAAGGAAAAGAAAACGCGCAACCTGTTCATCGGTCTCGGACTTGTCGCCATTCTGTTCCCGCTTATCCGTTGGGGCTGGCCGGAACTGAACTGGCTGGGCAACCCGCTTGAACCGCTGGGCACGATCTTCACCGGCCCTTCCGTGCATCCGGAGAATGAAGGCTCGGGGGCGGGGCTGCTGGCGCTCGGCCTGCTGGCCCTGACGGTGCTCTTCAGCCTTCGGCGACTGGGCGACAGCGTGTTCAGCCTGGCGCTGGTATTGGGTGCGGCGGCGGGCGCACTGGCGCCGGACGGCGGATGGGCCTTGGTGTCGCAAACACTGATGCTGTATTTCGGCGCGGATCTGCTCATCCGACTGAACCGGCGACTGCGATGGCGCCCCGGACTGGCTGGCGAGCGCGGGCTGGTGGTGTTGGGCATCATGGCGGTCGCCACCACGTTCACCATGGCAGACCGGCGCATGCATTATGTCGCCCGGCATGACATCCTTGGCAAGAGCGACATGGTCATCCATCGCCTGTGCGCGGAGGCCGCCGATCCGGACCAACCGTTCCGCGCTGCCAGCCAATGGCCGGGACGCGCGATGCTGGCCTGCAAGCGGGCGGTGTTCCCCCTGCCCGCGCCCGCCAAGCTGGCGATGGCCGTGCATGACCGCAATCACGGCCTGACGCACCTGGCCTTCGACTACCGGTCGCGGCGGCAGCACGATTTGGCGCGTCAGGCCGCGCTGCTCAGCGCCGAACTGGAAACCATCGCGGTGCTTCCCGGCGGCGTGGTCTTGCGGGCACGCAATTTCTCACCCAAGCAGTCATCCGCCCCCAAGCCAGCGAGCGGCAAACAGCCGTAATCCGCTTTCATCCCGCCGCACGCAAGCCAATCGCCGAAACAAACAGGCAGCAAACGGCGCCATGCGCGCCGCCCGGTATCGGATGCGCCAATCCTCGTCCATGCATCCGCGCCGGGCGGAAACGCGCCAGCGGAACCGGCGGCATCACGGTCTGCCAGCGGCAACGACCCGAAGCCCCGCTGATAATCGCGGCAATCATGCAGTGGCATCCAAACCGACCGCCATGCCCCCCGCGCCTGCGGGCGGACAGTCTGGCCGTCGGCCACTGGAACAGCCCCGTCGAAACGGAGCGCGAACACACATGTTGGAACAAGGCAAAACAAAAAGGGCGGGGATGTATCCCCGCCCTTCTGGTATAATGGCCGATCGCTGTCAGAAGCGCTCGCGGGACGGCGGCACCGGGTTGTTCGGCGTCTCGGGCAATGCCGAGGTCAAAAACGCCGCCAGATTCTTGATGTCCTCGTCGGTCAGGCGAGCAGCCACATCACGCATCATGCCCATCGGGTCGTTGTAACGGGCGGTCTCTTTGTCGTAGTTTGGCTGGGCGCCCTCGCGGAACGCTTCCAGCTCATGCTTCAGGTACTTGTAGCGCTGACCCAGAATGGCCGGGAAGATCTTGCCGGCGGAGCGACCGTGGAAGGAATGGCAGCTCTTGCAGGCCGGAATGCCGCGATCGCCCGCGCCATACTCCACGATCATCCGGCCCTTGGCCTCATCGCCCAGCTCACTGATATCCACGCCCTCAGCCTCGGCCAAGCTGCGCAGGTCGGAACCCAAAAACGGCGTCTTCAGCGAATGCACGTAGGCCGCCACATCCCGACGATCCTGCTCGGTCAGCCCCTTGGCCACATCCCCCATCGCGCCCAACGTGTTGTCCACGCGCTTGCCTGTCGCAAAATCCGTCAGTTGCTTCAGAATATAGGTGTACACTTGGTTGGACAGGCGCGGCGTGCCCATGTCGTCGCTGCCCGTGCCGTCGTCGCCATGGCAGGACACGCAAGCCGCGACGTCGCCCTTGCCGTTCAGGAAGATCTGGCGGCCGTTGGCCGGGTCTCCTATCACACCTTCCGCCGCCAGCGCGCTGGTCGCCGCGCACATCAGCGCAAACACGCCACCGCTGGCCACACTCAGAAATCGACGCATAACTAACCCCTCCAGTAGTTTTCATATTGTTGGTGGAGACGCCTGCCGGCCCCTCCCTTTCGCCTTTGCTCTCCCGCCCGGCATGCCGCCAAAGCGGAAAACCATCACATCAAACGGAAAACCGCTTTACTTGTTCTTGGCGCAGGCCCGCTTGTAGTTGATGAACATCACGCCGTAGAGAAACACGGCAATACCCAGATACATCGCCCAGATGTCGCTGTTCTGGAAATTCAAGGATGCTTCAAGGAATTTTGCAACCATTTCACACCTCCCTAGTTCAATTGCGCCCAATCATTGCGCGGGCAAACACAAAAAGCAAGGGGTTTTGTTGCGCGGCCTCCGTATCGCTACTGCACCATCAGCAACACGCCCGTGAGCAACGCCATCAGGCGCGCCGCCAGAATCCCCTTGGCCTGGAGCCGGTGCCCGTCTCTCGCCTCGCCATCGCCCCGCCAAATGGCGAGCCCGGCCTGAACCTGCACCACATAAAGCGTGTAGAGCACCACCAGAATGGCCACATGCATCCACACCGAAAACGAAAAGATCTGCTCCTGCACGATCAAACGCTTGTACCAGTCGTTCGCCTGGTAGAGATAGAACGGAAACACCACATCGAACACCATCATGCCGCCCATCAGCGTCGCATGCAGCCAGCGCCGCCGCGAAAAGCGCCACGCGACCCACATGGCGACCATGGTGACAAGCACCGCCAGCACCGTTCCCTTCATGGCGCGCATCCTACTCATCCCGTCCGTGCGACCAAGCGCTTGTTGCACCCGCGCGCCCCGCCGCTAGCCTGCCGCCATGTCACATCAACAGCCGCACCATCAATATCGGTATCTGGTCAAGTTCCTCATCATGTCCGTGCTGTCGTTCTTCATCGGCACCGTGCATGGCCTGTTGCAGGTGATTCCGGCCGTGCGCCACTGGCTGGATTCCATCGGCAGCCCCTACGGCGGCCCGGGTCACATGATCGACCCGCTGGCGCACGCCCACATCAACCTGGTCGGCGGCGTCACCATTCTTGGCATGGCCGTCACCTACTACATGCTGCCCAAGATCACCGGCAAGCCGATCCATTCGCACCGCCTGGCCGAGCATTCCTTCTGGTGGACGGCCATCGGCGTCAGCGCCTTCTACACCGCGCTGATGATCTTCGGCGTCATCGAGGGCCGGCTGTGGCTGAGCGATCCGACGGCCATCCCCGCCGTGCACCGCTACTATGGCCCGGTGATCTCCGTGGCCGCGTCGGTGCTGGCCATCGGTTTCTGGGTCTATCTGGTCAACGTGCTGCTGACGCTGAAGGACATCTACAAGACGGACAGCCGATGACGCGGCTGGACTGCGGCTGCCCGGAGGACTGGCCGGACTGGAACGGCCGGGACGTCAATCCCGGCGGCTGGCTGGTGCACGAGATGCGCGCACCGATGTTCCTGCACATGCCCATCGGCTTTGAGGCCTGCCTGCACCGCCAGCATCAGGATATCCAACGGCTGGGGCTCACCCCCCGCTGGCCCGGATTCGTGCTGGCGCGCTCGGCCATGTTTCGCGGCGCGATTCTGTGCCCGCTGAAGGAAGAGACTTCGGCCGCCCGCCATGTGCGGCGGCTGCCGAACCCGTTTCGCTTGCGGGTGCAACTGGTGCACGGCGACATCGGCCAGATCAAGGCGCATGTGGCCCGAATGCAAAGCGAACTGCTCGATGAAGGATGCATGCCGCGGGAACTGTATCTGGCCTACCTCACCTGCCCGGCGTGCGAGGAACGCCGGGGCGGCAAGAAAATCATGATTCTGCGTCGCTGGACGCCGTCGGAGAAGCTGAAGAAGAAGCTGGCGGCGCGCGCCTGACCGGCGCGTGACCACCCGTGCCCTGCCGCTTCAGCCAGGCAATGATGTCGCGCCGGTCGCGCGCGGTCAGCGGCGGCAGTTCCATGCGCGTGTTCGGTTTGACCGCGCGCGGCCCGGCCAGCCACCGCTCCAGCGCCGCCTCATCCCAACGCGCAAACGGCACACCCGAAATATGCGGCGCGCGACCGTAAATACCGGCCAACCCGGGCCCCACCTTCCTCAATGGCTTGTCCAGATAATGGCACGGCCCGCAACGCACCTGGGCCACAATGCGTCCGCGCTCGGCATCGCCGATCGCGCCGCCCCAGGCGGGGGACGCCGCGACCAGCATCGCCGCCCAAGTCAAACGCTTCATGGCCGCCGTGTCTGTGGAGGAAACTCGAACATCAACGAACCCTCGCGCCGCTTGCCACCCTCCTCGCGAATGCGCACCAGCAGCCGCGCGCGGTCGGGATTGCGCACCGGCGCGGAACGCCGGTACACGCCCGTGCCGCCATCGGGAATCGCCTGAATCCAGTCCGATTCCGGCGTGCGAATGCGCACCAGCATGCCTTCCTTCGGCCGCGCGCCATGCGCATCGCTGATCACCACCCAAAACTCGTTCATGCCCTTCTGCAACGGCGCGGGCCTGCTCTCCACATGCACCGTCCACTCGTGCCAGCGTTGATCCGGCGGCGCATACCGCGCGACATCGGCGTCGCACGCCGCCAGCAGCAGCGCCAATGTCAGAGCCGCCGCGCGCGTCACGACGCGCTCCTCGCATGACGGGACAGATAATCCAGCAGCGCCTTCACCTCGCCATCGCGAATGGCAGCCATGCCCCGCTGCACCCGGTGCAGTTGCATGCGCCGAACCACCCGCCGCCATTCCTCCGCCGTATGCCGGCCCGGCCGGGGCGGCGCATGGCACACCGAGCACTGGCTGGCCAGCACCGCATAGCCGGGAGCATCCGTCTCCGGAAACGGCGCGGCGACGCTCTCTCCTCCCCCGGGTGCGGCCTGACAGGCCGCCAGAGCCAGTGCGACCCACGCCACCGGCCCGCGCATCATGCCTTGCCGTCTTCGCGAGGCCCGCGCGCCCTGCCGGCAGGGTCGCAATCCTCCTCGTCCTTCACCTCGGGATTGAACACATTGATCATCAAATAGATGAAGCCGCCGGCCACCAGCAGATACACGACCGCCATCAAGTGCCCCCAGGTAATCCAGTGCCGGTGGTGGTCGGGTCGATCGCCCCAAAACGGCAGGGAGAGCCCGAACGCGGCCAACAGCACGATACCCACGACCACGAAGAACCACTTGGGAACCGGCTTGCGCGACTGGGACATCTGCTCGACCATCTCCCAATCCTCCAGACCGCGCAGGTCGCGCCGTTCCTCGTCGCTGCCATAGCCATAGTAATCGTCCGTATGCTTGCCCCATGTGCGCCTGGTGGGCCTGGCGCCCACCTCGCGACGCTTGCGCTCCCGCTCCTCGGCGCGCCGCTTGCGCTCTTCGATGGCGTCCAGCCTGGCCCTGTCGTCGTTCATGATGTCACCTCCGGCACGAAATGACGCACAAGAAAATGGCCTGTCCAGCCGTCGCCTGCGTGCACCGTCACCCGGACATTGTACAGCCCCGGTGGCAGATCGCCCACACGCAACCGCACATTGGCGCGACCGACCGAATTCAGATGCACCTGCGCGCGACTCAAGTGCCATGTGCCTTGCGGCAGGTTGCCCACGCTCACCGTGAAATCGGCCGGCTTGTACTGTTTGTTGGCGATATTGATCTGATAGTCCTGCACCGCGCCCCGGTGCGCCTCGCCGGCGCGGAACACGCTCATGTGGTGGGGCTCCCAGGTCGCGAGCCCATACCAGAACATCACCCCACCCAGCACCGCCACCGGCAGGGCCGCGCGCACGCGGGAGAGAAACGAACCGACATTGCCGCGTCCGCGCTCGCCGGTGGGATCGCCCAGCTCAAAGCGCAACAATCCCGGCCCCGCGTGCTTCTTGCTCCGTGCATGCAGTTCGTTGCAGGCATCAATGCAGTCGCCGCAATTGATACAACTGTCGTACACCACGGTATTGCGCGGATCGAGCTCCAGATAACAGGCATCGGCGCAATAATGGCAATTCGCGCACTCGCCGGCCCGGCTGTCGTCCCAGGCCACATGCAGCGTGTCCTTCGTCTTGAACGAATGCTGCCACATGCGGTAGATGCACATGTAACGACACACCATGTGCCGGATCATGCCAATATCCAGAAACAGGATGACCGTGAACACCGCATGGATCCACAACACCGATCCGGCATGTTCGGCGCGCAATGTCAGCACCCGCCACAGCTCGGCCGGCGGATAGAAATACAGCAGTGGAATCACCGCATAGCCCATCGCCATCAGCCACAAGATGGAAAACAGCAGCGCCTTGTTGCGCCACGAATCCTTGCGCCGCGCCACCTGCATCGGCTTGCCGCTGAAATCCATGACCTCCGCCTTGCGGCCCAACAACCGCCAGGTCAGCGCATTGGCCCATTCCGAGGCCGATCCCTGCGGACACACCCAGCCGCAAAACACCGCGCCGGCCAGCGAGTAGCTCATCACCAGAATGCTGGCGACCATGATCCAGAAGCCGAAGATGACAAAGAAGTCCGAAAACCAGATCTGCCGGTCGAGCACCACGATGGCGCCGTTGGCAATGTCGATGTGAAACAGGCCGGTGACCGGAATCAGCACCAAAAGCGCCAGCGCGAACACCTGGCTGGCGCGCCGCGCCGGCAAAATGCGCCGGAACCGGGCCCGAACCTTGCCGGATGAAGCAACGGATGCAGTGTGCGTTTGGCTCATAACGGTCGGCCAAGCATACGCCGATTGCGGGCCAGGGTCATCCGGCGCATGTCGGCATCCAATGGCGAGAGTCGCAGGATGCGCTGCCGCAGCCGTTCGGCTTCCCCCCGCCGGCCCGCCGCCAATTTCAGGGCGAGCAATGCCTTGAGCGCCCGCACATGGTCGGGACGGATGGCCAGAATCCGATGCAACGCCGCTTCGCGGCCAATGCCCGTCGCCTGCGCTCTGGCCAGTGAGTCATACATGCGATCGGCCAGCGCGAAGCCGGCCCAACGGTCGCGTGGATTGGCGCGCCAGGCCAGCCGGATCAACCGCTCGGCCCGCCCCTCACGCCCGCGCATCGAGGCCAGTTGCGCCTCCATGCCCAAGCTGGTCGCGGCCCAGGCGCGCATGAACGCTTCGCGATCCGCCGGCCTCACACCCAACTCACGCATCGCGTCCGGCGCATGCGGCCGATGTGCCAGCAACCATTCCAGCACCGCCGGCAGGCGCAATTCTCCGGCAAACCGCGCGCGCGGCAACGCAAACTCGATCACCGGCCGCCATTCGTCCTGCGCCGGCGCTTTCACGGCCGGCACACGCCCCCAGTAGCGTCCCAGCCATGTCCACACGCCCTCGCCGCCGGACAACATCCGCCGCGCCCCGTCCGGCAGGGCGGCGAACCCTGTCACCACCTGCGTCGCCGCGATCCGCGCATCGCGACTGCCCACCAACGCCAGCCGGAATCCGTCCACGAACATCCACGCATGCGGAAACACCTGGCGGAAACCGGCCAGCACCGATTCCAGCGAAGCCACGTCGAACTGATTCAGCGCCAGCCACTGCACATACAGCCCGCCCCGCCGCAGGTGCGCACGACCGCGGCGGAACTGCTGCACCGAGAGCAGCGCCGCCCGCCCCGCCATGTCCGGGTGGAACAAATCGCCAAGAATGAGATCGTAGCGTCCGTCATCGGTGCGCAGAAAACGCCGCGCATCGTCCCGCACGACGCGCATCTGCGCCATCACGCCGCCGTTGACCGGCGCGAATTCACGCCCGGCGGCGCGAATGGCGCCAAGCGACAGCTCCACGCCGGTGCGCGCCAGCCCCGGCAGGGCCAGACTCGCGGATGCCGTGATGCCGGTGCCCAGCCCCAGAAACAGCATCTGCTTCGCATGCGACCGCAACAGCAGCGGCAAGCGCGCCTGATTGCGTTGCACAGCCACGGCTGTCGGATCGGTGGAGGCATCCATCCGATGCAGATCGGACAACAGCACCCGCTGGCCATCCGCCTGCTCGACCACATGGGTCAACGCCACCGCATCCTCGTGCACCATCAAATCGCGGCTGCCCGCCATCCCGGCCGGCAGCAACACGGACACCGGCGGCAGGGGCCACAACCACCAGGCTCCCGCCGCCAGCGCCGGCGCGACCAGCCACGCCCGCGCATCCTTCGCCCAGCGCATGCCACATGCGAACAACGCCAGCCCGGCGGCGGCCATCACGCCGGTCGCCCCCCAGGCGGGCAGCGCCGCAAAACCGGCGAACAGCGCCCCCAAGGCCGCGCCCAGGCTGTTCGCGCCATACAGCCATGCGCCTTCCGTCCGCCCCGCACCGCCCGCCAGCAACGGCAGCCATGCGCCCAAGAGCAGTGTCGTCGGCAGCGTGCACAGCGCAATGGCCGCGCCCTGCTTGAGCATCGCCGCAAGCAGGGAATCCGCCTGCATCGTTTCCGCCCAGCCGGCCAGCCAGGGCAAGCCAGCCAGCCCGGCCAGCACCGCCAGCGCCAGCACCGCCGGCAACCAGTTCAGCCACGCCTCGCGCCGGGCGCATCCATGCCGCGCCAGCAGGCTGCCGCCCGCCACGCCGGCCAGAAACACGGCCAGAATCACCGCCAGCACATATTCGGTGCGCAACAGCAGCATGCCATACAGCCGCGTCCAGGCCACTTCCAGCGCCAGCGAGGCCGCGCCCACGCCGGCATAGGCGGCCAGCGTCCAGCCATCCGGCCGCTTCCCCGCGTCCGGCATGGCGTCGCCAGCCCGCGCGGACGCACCAAAAGCCAGGTTGGCCGCGCGCCTGGCCAGCATCCACGCGCCCGCGGCCACGCCCGCGCCCAGCGCCGCCACGCAACCCGCGGCGGCCGACCATCCCAGCGCGGGCAACAAGGCCAGCGGCAGCAATGCGCCCGCCACACCGCCCAAGGTGTTCAACCCATAGATCGCGCCAAGCGACGCTCGCCCCGCCAGCGCCCGCAGCATCAGCGGAAACCCCAACCCCATGCCCAATGCCGGAACGAACAACATCAGAAATGCGGCCACGCCCTGCGCCGCATACCAGCCTTGCAGGCCGCCGGCGCTTGTTCCGCCCATCGCATCCAACAGGCGATCCGTGCCCCCGGCCAGCCACGGCGTCAGCAACCCGAAACATGCGATGCCGGCCTCGATCAGCGCAAACCCGCGCAATGCCCGCCGTGGCGTCAGGCCACGCGCCAGCGACGCGCCCCACAGACTGCCCGCGCCCAGACCGGCCATGAAGGCCGCCACGGTGACCACCACGCCGAAGATGCTGACGCCGAACAACAGCGACAGCATGCGTGTCCACAGCACTTCCCAAGCCAGCGCCGTCGCGCCCGATACGGCATAGATCGCCAGCGCCAACGGCGCGAATGCGCCGTTCAACGACGCCGCGCCTTGCTCACCGGCGACAGGACGGTCAGCGGTAGGGCCAGAACCAGACAACGGCGACGATGGCATGGGCAATGGCCAGGGTCATGGACAATCCGGCCAACAGCATGTGCCACAGAAACACATCCTTGCCGAACACGCCCATCGCAATGCCCAAACCGCCCGTGGCCAGCACCAGCGCCAGCAATGCCAGTCCCATCCAGAACAACACCTCATGGCGGCGCTTGGTCGGGATTTCCAGCACGCCGCCTTCATCCTGATTGCCAAAGGCTTGAAGAATCTGAATGCTCGATCCGGGCGCCTCGCCGGCCCCGGCCGCCCATGCCGGGAAAGCCGTCCCGGCCGTCAACCCCAGCGTCAGCACGCAGACGAGCCAGCGCATCACTCACACTCCTCCTCTTCGGCTGCCTTGTTCTTTTTCACCGCGTTCCACCAGTAGAGCACGGCCATCAGAATCATCGGCAGAAACACCAAAAAAAACAGAAACACGAAAATCGCCCACACCGACTCCAGATTGACGTGCAGGTAGCGGTAGCTGTCGATGGCCCATGCGGGCGCGGGCATCAGCGCCAGCCCCACGACCGGCAGCAGCGGCATCATCCATCGCGACATCACCTGTGACCTCCCCGTTCCGTCAGCGGCGCGGCGCAGCGGAAGCCGATGAAATCCGACGCCTTGTTCGGCAACTCGTAGTTGCGGTGATAGGTCGTCGTCGAAAACGGATCGCTGTTCCACGAACCGCCGCGCAGCACCTTGTATTTCAGATTGTCATACACCACCAGATCCACGGTTTTCTTGGACCGATCCTCGGCGGACAGCACCTTGGGCAGCTTCACCTTGAACAGATCGGCGTCCGCCTTCGAGCCCGCATAGGCGGTGAAATCATCGGCCACCCATTCGTACACATTGCCAGCCATGTCCATCGCGCCATACGGACTGGCGCCCTGCGGGTAGCGGGTCACTGCCGTCGGGTGTCCGACACTGTAGTACGTGTTCAGTCGCGCCGGATCCATGTCGTTGCCCCAAGGCCAGCGCCGACCGTCGTTGCCCCGCGCGGCCTTCTCCCATTCCGCCTCGGAGGGCAGCCGCGCATTCGCCCATCGGCAGTATGCGTCGGCATCATACCACGACACCAGCGTCACCGGTTGCAGCTTCGTGCCGCGGGGAATCTCGCCCTTTTCCCACGACGAGGGCGGCCGGTGACCGGTTTCCGCCAGAAAACGCGCGTACTGCGCATTGGTGACCGGATATTTGGCAATGCGATAGGCCGGCAACGTCACCCGGTGTTCCGGCTTGTCCTGATCGTCGGCGCGGAAGATATTCGTGCCCATCGTGAACGGCCCGGCCGGCACGGTCACCATCGCGTCCAGTTTCTTCCAGGTTTCGGCGTCGAGCAACGCCCGCGCGCGTTCCGGCGTATAGGCCGCTTTTGGATTGCCATGCTCGTTCTCGCTGTGCCGGACCAGATCCTCGCCGGCGGCGCGGATATGCTTGTTCACTTCCGACACATCGTAGCTCGCCTTGTCGCGCATCTGCGCAAGCCGCGCCTCGCCCAACGTCATCACATGCAGCCCGCCGCCCACCATGACCGCCGTAATGCAGGTGATGACGACGGCGGCGAGGAAGCGTTTGCGCACGGCGCGCTGACGGGGCGTGGGCGGCGTGCGCCGGAAACGCCGGCCCGCTTCAGCCATGCGAGGATTCTCCGGTCGCCGCACCACCATCCGCATCCGGCCCCGTTGCCCGGCGTTCCAGCTCGCGGCGTCGTTTGCTGACCGCTTTCTGCAGATGCAGCTCGCCAAGGAATGCGCCAAAGGCGCAGAACTCCATGGTCAGAATCACATACAGCCCCCACCAGCCGATGGGGTTCAGCGCCGCGCCTTCCGGCACGCCGGTTTGATACACGGTTTGGAAGTAGCTGATGCCATGCACGATCAACGGCGGAAAATGCGCCACCATCTTGGCGCCCATGCCATACACCCAAGCCAGCACCCAACCGGTCACGAACGGCACAACGAAAATGGTCAGCATCCAGTTGAAGTTGAAGGTGGCCAGCCCCTGAAACAGCTCCACGCGCACGCCCAGCACCCGGCCCGCGAAATGAATCATCGCGCAGCCAATGCCCAGCGCGATCAACACCCGCACCCATTTTTGGTTCATGGATTCGCCTCCGACGATGATGTTGCATCCGTCGCACTCCCCTTCCAGGGCTTGCCGGTCAATTTTTCGTACTCGGCCTTGCGCACTTCATCCCGGTACCAGTCCTTCACCTTCAGGCTGGCGAAATACCGCGCCAGCAGGCGGCGCTTGGCTTCCGGCAGCGATGCATAGGACGGATGGCGGTATTTCTTCTTCAGCCGCGAGGGGAGAATGGCCTGCGGGTTTTCGGCGGAAAAATAGCGATACAGCCACGCCTCGTCCCGCAGCGAGCCGATGCCGTCCAGCGCCGGCGCCGGCACGAACTGCATGATGTTGCGTGTGCCCCACAGCGAATGGCAATCCCGACAACCCAGTTCACGATACAGGTCGGATGCGGCCCGGCGCACAGGTTCCGGCGCGGTGGAATAAAACGGAATGCCGGGATCCCGCCGATCCTCGCCGGCTGTCATGACGCCGCGCGCAATCGCCGCCACAATCACCACGCCGATGGCTGCGAACAGCCAACGCTCCCCCGTTCGCACCTCTCAAACCCTACGCAGCGTGCTTGCGGGCCTGTTCCTCCGCCTTGCGGGCCAGGAATTCCTTGCGTTTCTTCTGCTGTTCCTTCAGGACTTCCTGGTACTTGGCAAATTCCTCGGGATCCATTTTGTCCTTGTCGTTCTCGTCGAAGACCAGATATTTGATATCCTCGTCGAATTGATCGTTTTTGGCCGCCCAGCGCAAGCCAAACACCACGCCAATCAAAATCAGGCCACCGGTAATCAGCCAGATGTAGATTGTCCAGCCATCGCTGAATTCAAAGTGAAACATGACGCAACCTCCTTGGGCTCAGAACAGATAGCCTTCCAGCAACTGGAGCGCGGCGAAGATCGCGCCACCCACCAGCCCAAGCAAAATAGCGATCATCATCGCCCATTCGCCTTTTTTCATCGAATCGCCCTTGGGCGACTTCATAAACACTACCATGATACCGCCAAAGAGCACAATCGAAATCATCATGAAGATGAAGATGCCCACGCTGTATTCGTGGCTCTTCAAACTCTCGATCCCAAAATCATACGTGGGCGTTCCGGCAGCCGCGACAAGCATCCCGTTCATCATGACGCGGCAGCCTACTCCTGCCGCTTTCGTCACGCCACCCGGCGCAGCGTCTGCCCATCGCTTCATCGCAGCGCTGCCCGCACTCCATCCGCGCCACCAGCACCAAGGAAAACGCCGGCCAAATGGCCGGCGTTTCCGGGGAGAAGGCGGGTCAGAACTCGATCTTTCTCGGGTCCGGCGTGCCCTTCTTGTGCTTGTCGATGAAGAAGCTGTACACCACGGGGCCGAGCAAAGCGATTGCAATCACCAAGAACGACGCCCAATGCGGATCATCCCAGTTTACCATGTCATCCCTCCTTTCAATGCGCCTTGCTGTGATCCGGCCGCCAAGTGAAGTGCGGCAGGCGCTTCACGGCGATCAACACAGCAATGCAGAAATACGCGATATAGAACACATCGATGGTGTAGCCCTTGTCCCACCACGGCTGCTTGCGCTCGATGCTGCCATCGGGCTTGGTGTTGCCGAAGAAGTTCTGCAGGTACACCTTGTCACCCACGATCTGGTATTCCTCCAGATCCACGCCCTTGGATTGCAGCTCGATGATTTGCGGCGCGATCACCGAAAGCTGATCCCAGGTGATCGGGTGCTGTGCGCGCTGGAAGGCATACTTGGAATCGAACTGGCTGAGCGTGTCCTCGATCAGTTCCATCGCCTTCTGCTTGTTGTAGCGCATCGAATGCGACTTGTCGTTCAGGATGGTCTGCACATCTATCGACTTCATCAGCGGAATGTAGTCCGCATAGATGGCCGCAGTCGGACGCTGCCCCCACAGCGGAAACGTGATCGCGAAGGCGGTCAGGATGGTCAGCACCAAGAGCCCCACCACCGGCCGCGGCAGCGGATTGTTGTTCTCTTTGATGCCCCCCAAGCTCTCGCCTTCCCACAGGTCTTTCGCCCGCTGGTTGGCTTCATCGTCGGACAATGTGTAAAGCGGATTGTCCAGTCTCCAGTGTCCCAGATCTGCCATGTCGTCTTCCCTCCCTTATTTCAGATTCAGCACGAAGTCGATCAGGTAGCGGATTTCGCTGTCCGGGCGATAATCCGGCACCTCCGGCGGATAGATCCGCTTGCCTTCGTAGTATTCCTGATACTCCTCGCTCCACTTCGCAAGGTCGATCGGATTGCCATGCGCATCCGTGTCGCCCCACAGGTAGTTGTAGCGCGGCATGATGGAGTGCGGCTGCACCAGACGCGGGTTGAAGAAGTGCAGCATCATCCACTCACGCGAGGAGTTGCGCGAACCCACGTGCAGCAAGTCGGGCGCCTTGCGATCGGAGCCAAACGCGGTCGGCGATTCGCCATTGAAGTCGCCGGTCATCGGCGGCCGGCCAAACGTCTGCCAGTCCTGCGTTTCCTCGGGCAGCAGCGTATGGCACCACCAGCAGCCCTCGCGGATGAACATGGTCTTGCCGGCGCCGGCGAACGACACCTTGCCGATCGCCCCCTCGCCGCCGGCCGCAGCCAGCACCTGCGTCGGCTGCCAACCGCGCGTGGCGGTCGCATTCTCGATGTAGGGCGTGTCCTTGCCCTTGTACTTGCCTTCCCGAATCACAAACACCGCGCCCTTGTCGGCGTCGGCAGCGCCAATCCGGCCCAGCCGCTCGCTCAACTGCCGCGGGCCGTCACCCAAAATCCGCGGCTTGTTGATGCCGTTCGGAAACTGGACACCGGGCTTGAACACATACGCCACGGTCTCATCCATCGGCTGGCCGGTGACCGGATCCTTGGTCAGCGTCACCTTCAGCGGCTTGTTGTCGCCCTTCAGGAACGGATCCCAGTAATTGAAACCGGACTCATAGCCATACGTCAGCTGCTTGTCCAGCGAGATCTTCGTCGCGGGAATGGACATGATGTCCGCCGTCGGAAAGAAGATGGTGATCATCATCGATCCGGCCAGCGCGACGCCGAAACAGATCGAACCTACGTTGTACTCTCTGAATGCCACTTGTCAGTCCTCCCTATGTTTAAGTTTGCAAACCTGTGGGAACCGGCGGGGCGACCACGCCGCCCCGCCATGCTCCGCATGCTTACCGCTGGTAGGCGATCTCGTGCGGCAGGCGACCCTCCGGCACAACCTCGCCCGCGCGAGCGGTCATGTACATGTTCCACAGCCACACGATGTTGCCCAGGAACACCATCGTGCCACCCAGCCAGCGCACAATCATGTATGGATGCTCGGCAATCACCACGTCGATGTACGGCACCTCATACACCTTGCCTGCACCCTGGATCAGGCCGGCGATGGTCATCGAGGTCCAATACAGCGAAAAGCCGATGAGCAGCATCCAGAAGTGGAAGTTGGCCAGGCTCAGCGAATAGAGCTTGCGGCGCAACAGCACCTGAATGCCGTAATACACGGCCGCCGCCTCGGCGAACGTGGAGAAGCCCAAGAGCGCCAGGTGCGCGTGCGCCACGATCCAGCCCGTGCCGTGGATATACCAGTTGATGGCGCGGGTCTGGTGGAAACCGCCCTGCATGTTCAGCGGAATCGCCAGGAACACGCCGGTCATCGTGAACTTGATCTCCACGTTCTCCACGAACATCGTCCACTTGCCCTGCATCGTGAGCAGGATGTTGCACACATAGGCGATGGCCGGCACCAGAATCAGCACGCCCTCCACGGAGGCGAACGACTTCAGCCACTCCGGCAGCGGCGAGCTCATCAGATGGTGGGCAGCCGGCGTGGAGTAGAACACCACGATCGACCAGAAATGCAGGTGCCCCACGCGGTGGGAATACAGCGGATTGCCCGTCACCTTCGGCACCATGTAGTAGGTGATGGCCGCGGCCACCGGCGTGATCAACAAGCCCAGCACATTGTGCGCGAACCACCAGGTCATGTAGCCCTCGCTCAGGCCGGTCAGATGCGCCCACTCCGGCATGTTGCCGATCAGGAACACGATGATGGTCATGAACACACAGGCGGCGAAGAACCAGTTGGTCGTGTAGATGCCCTGCGTGCGCCGGTTCACGATGGTCATCCAGACATTGATCGACCACGGGATGGCAATGAACGCAGCGATATACAGATCAATCGGCCAGATGAAGTCGGAATACTCGCGCCCCGAGGTCATGCCGGCCCACAGCGTGGCCAAGCCCAACGACAAACCCACATTCCACAGCAGGCAGTTCCACACGCCCAGCTTCTCGCTCCACAGCTTGGTGTTGCCCAAGGCCGGCGTGATATACATCATCGAGGCCGCGAAGGCCATCGCAATCCAGCCGAAGATCACGGTCATCACATGCACCTGGCGCATGTGGCCGAACTGGAACATGTACGAGTTCGTGAACCAGTCCGGGAACGCCAGCTTGGCCGCGTTGAACGAGCCAAGGCCGGTGCCGACGATGAACCAGACGATCGACGAAAAGGCAAAGAAGATGGCCGCGGTGCCCTGCGGAATGTCATCTTCCTTGGCGAACAAATACTTAATCATCGGATTAACCCTCCTAGTGTTTTTATGACTTCAGACTTCGATCAGACGCGGTCGGAGCTCTCTTCGTCATGCTGGCCCGGCATCAGCAGATACCAGGCGAACCACATGCTCGAAAAGGCCAGAACAATGCCCAGGATTGCCGCGATGGTTTCCATATACCCCTCCTTCTTGATAGTGACAGTAACTCTTCAACGGGCTGCGGACTTACTCCGGCTGCCCCTCCAACACCGCGTGCAGCTTCAGCGTGTAGCCCATCAGAATCACGAACGCAATGCCGAACAGAATCATGATGGTGTGGGAAAAACCGCAGTAGGTGATGGGCCAGTAGGCATCCATGCCCCAGCCGCCCCACTCCTGAAAGCCACCGCGACCCAGATTCAGCATGAACGCCAGCGTGAACACCGATCCATTGCCCATGCCGGTGGTCATGCCGCACACGATATTCAACCAGGTTGCGCCTTGCATATCCAAACCCTCCTCAATGAATTTTTATTCATGAAGCCGCACATTACTCCGCCGCGGCAACCCGTGTCAAGCACTATCCGCGATCCATCCCGGAACGCGCCGCAACCGTGCGGAGAGACTTGCGTTCGCGCGCCCGACACCGCACCATCGCGCCCATGAAGGAAGCGGTCTTCTACGCGTTCTGCGCCGCGATTTCCCTGTTTGTGCTGGGCTATGCGGTGCACATGATGATCGGCGGACTGGTCGCGCCCGCCACCGAACGCGCAACCATCGCCGGCGCGGTGCTGGCGGGCGCCGGCGTCATCGGCTGGATGGCGCGGGACGTGATGCGCCGCCGATCCCGCTGAGCGCGCAGCCACCGCATCAGGCCTTGTAGATCCGCAGCGCATCGCCGGCCCGGGCAAAGTCCGTCTCGCTCCCGAACTGCGTGCGATGAAACACGAACTGCCGCCTTGCGCCGGCCGTGTCCATGCCGGAGAGACCAAACGACTTGCCCGCATAATCCGGGAAATAGCACACACCCTTGACCAGCGACACGGTCTCGCCGCCCTTCAGGCGCACGCGCACCCGGTCTGCGCCGATTTCCAGCCCCACCGGCGCCGAGGGCAACCACTGCAACCGCCGGAAGATACGCCCACCGCCGACCATCAGAAAGAAGAAGCCGAGAAACATCAGCGCATAACCCACCATGGCCCATTGCTTGCCATACCAGAGCGTCAACCCCCAAAACAGCAGAAACGCAACCACCGGCACATAGAGCAGCGCATCCCACAAGGCGCCCACCTTGTCCGGACGCAATTCAAACGCCTGCTCGCGCACCTTCGGCACCTCAGCCCCCCTGCCCGCCGCTGGCGCCATCGAAAAAATGCGTCGGCTTGCCGTCGGTCAAATGTGCCAGCACCGGATCCAGTTCCTGATAGAGCGTGCGCCCCGGAAACACGCGCTCCACCTTGCCGCTTGCGTCCACCACGAATGTCCACGGCTCGCCGCGCACCTGGAAGGCCGTGTAGGCCTGCGGATTGTAGTATTGATCCATGTGCAGAAAGATCACCTTGTCGCCATACTTCTTCATCAACACCTTGAGCAGCTGCAACTGCTGGTCGCACTGGGTGCAATGCGCCGGCGTGGCGAACTCCAGCACGATGGGCTTGTGCAGCCCCAGCGCCTCGTCGAACGAGTAGCGATACATGCCCGGATCCGGATACCGGTAGCTGGTCAGCTTCGCCATGTCGCCGCCCACATCCGAAAGCTTGGCCGTGTGCACGGCCGGCGCGGGCTTGCCTTCCAGCATCACGCCGCCGCCGCCGACGCTGAAATCGCCGCCGCATCCCGCCAGCGCCAGCGCCAGCGCCAAGGCGGCCGGACGGCGGCGCATCATGCCCGCCCCCATCCGGCGCAGGTGCGGAAGATGTTGTAGGCCCAAATGCCGTTGGCCAACAGCACCAGCGTGCCGAAGATGCCCATCACCGCCAGCCACGGTCGCACCAGCATCTCCACCTCGGCCGGCGGCAAATGCGTGCTGGCCGTGCCGCCGATCACGCCCGCGGTGGTGAAAAACACCACCATGCCAATCAATCCCAGGTTGTGCGTCCAGAAATGCGCCTTGACCAGTGTCAGGGAATAAATCGGCCGCCGCACCAGGCGCGGAATGATATAATACACACCCGCGAAGATCGCCATCTCCACCCAGCCCAGCAGATTGATATGGGTGTGCGCGCGCACGATCAGGCGCCCGAACATGCGCTGATCGACAAAATGGCGAAACTCATGGATGCCGCCCATCAGCGCCCCCCACGAAAAACCGATGAGGCTGTAGATCACACAGGCGAACACGAACCACAACGTGTATTTCACGTATTCGCGATCTTCCCACGGCTGTTCCATGCTCACAACCCCTGTCGCTCCGCCTGCTCCCGGGCGCGCCGCAGCGCCTCGGGATCGTCGCGGATGTCCTTGTATTTCTTCTTCCATTCCGGCGGCGCGAAGGTGTTCACCATCGTGTCGATGAACTTCGACTCGCCCTTGGGCGGAATCGGCGAGGTCGCCGCGCCCTGATCGGCCCTGAGCTCGGAGAGAAACACGGCCAGCGCGTGCAACTCCGCCTTCGGCAGGCTCATCACATAGGCCGCTTCCTTCGGCGGCGCGCCATGATCGATGGTGCGCGCGCCATAGGTCTTTTCGGGATTGCGCAGGAAGTCATGGATCCACTGGAAGCTGCGCCGGGAGCCAATGCCGTCCAGGTCGGCGCCCTGCCCCATGTTCGTGCCCGAACCCATCGCCCGATGACACGCGCGGCAGTTCCGCACGCCGAACAACCTGGAACCCTTCTTGCCCTCGTCGGAAAACGTATAGTGCGTGAGCTGGCGGAACATCGGCTTGTCGCTGTGCAGGCGGATGTATTCCATGATGCCAAAGGCCACCATCGCGAACACGACGAACGTGCCGAAAATGGCGAACAACACCTTCTCTCCGGTCTTCATGGGCTGTTTCTTGTCACTCATCGGTTCGCTTCCCGGCCTTCCTTGATCTGCATTCGTTGGACACGCCCGCAATCACGACGCGCCCCGAATCATGCGCCCGCCACTCCCTCACCGCAAGGGGGACGCCCGCGAAGGGGCACAGGGCGGCATATATATTAGCACTTTACAATATAAAACTTTCTGCTATGATTCGCCTCATGCAAGCGATTCCCGCCGACCGCATTCACGCCGCCAGCGAAGGCCTGCGCGCCATTGCGCACGAGGTGCGACTGTCCGCCTTGTGTCACCTGCTCGACGGCCCGATGTGCGTGTCCGAACTCATCGAGGCCACGGGCGCGACGCAGTCGAACCTGTCGCAGCATCTGGCGCGGATGCGGATGCTCGGCATCCTCGCCACCGAAAAACGCGGTCAGCATGTCTATTACCGCATCGCCAATCCGGCCTTCGGCGAGCTGATTGCGGCGCTGAAACACATCTATTGCCCCGACATGTGTGAAACGGAGGCACAGCCATGAACGCCACGCGACGTGCGGGCCGTTTCTTCGTGCCCGTTATATCAGTCATTCCATATATAACC
>CAYVBG010000003.1:0-12926 GCA_964449205.1 uncultured Zetaproteobacteria bacterium
AACTTTCCGGCGGCATGCAGCAGCGGGTGGGGCTCGCCCGCGCCTTTGCCACCGACGCCCCCATCCTGCTGATGGACGAACCCTTTTCGGCTCTCGACCCGCTAATCCGCACCCGCCTGCAGGATGAACTCATCGACCTGCAAACCAAACTGCGCCGCACCATCATCTTTGTCAGTCATGATCTCGACGAAGCCTTCAAGCTGGGCAATCGCATCGCTATCATGGAGGGCGGTCGCATCGTTCAGTGCGGCACCCCGCGCGAGATTTTCTCCAACCCGGCCAACGACTATGTGGCCGATTTCGTCGCCCACATGAACCCGCTGGGCGTGCTGACCGCGCGCGACGTGATGGAACCCACCACCGCAGAGTTGCGCGCCCATGTGGACGCAGACGAGAGCGTTCAGGATGTCATGCAACGCCTGCTGGGCAGCAGCGCCCCGCTCGGGGTCCGCGAACGCGGCCAGACCATCGGCCAGATCACCCGCGACACCATCTTCGCCCGGCTGCTCGATCCGTCCGGCAAAAACGCCCAACCCTGAGAGAGCTCACGGCAGCGAGCAGCACCCGGAAACCATCCGCTGGCCCAGCTTGCCCGAAAGAATGGCGTTGATCGAAAAGCCATGCGGCCGCGCGCTCATGCCATCCGAGCAGACGCCCCGCCTGATCACCGCATGAATGGAGACGCCGTCGCCCTCGAACCGCGCCCCGAAATCGTTTGGCGGCATCCCCTCGGCCGTGCCCGTCCACACCGGTTTCAGCCTGGTCGTCGCGCCCTCAAGCTCGTCGAACACCGCTTCGCTCCTGAGCACTTGCAGCACCATGTTGACCAGGAAATAGACCATGTAGTTCATCTCGCCGTCGCGCGAGCTTGCCGAGGCCGCGATGCGCGCGATCATGCCGGCGAGGAAATACACAAAGGTGTTCATCAGCCCCTGCAACAACGTGGTGGCCACCATGTCGCCATTGCAGACATGGCCCATCTCATGCGCCAGCACCGCGCGCACCTCGTCGTCGCTCAGGTTGGTCACCAATCCGGAGGACACGGCGACCATCGAATGGTTGGCGCCCGGCCCGGTGGCGAAGGCGTTGGGTGCGTCATCCCAGTACACCCAGACCTCGGGCATCTTCACCCCGTTGCGCGCGGCCAGTTCCTTCACCGTGTTGAACACCAGCGCCTCTTTCGGCGTTTGCGGCTGGATGACCTGTTGCATTCGATACATGCTTTTGGCCATCGGCTTGGACATCAGCAGCGAGATGAACGCGCCGCCGAAGCCGAACACCATGGCCCAGGCGAACTGGTAGCTGGCGAAGCTGCCGCGCAGGTCGATGCCGAACGCAGGCAGCACGAACTGAATCAGCACATTGCCGGTGATGACCAGCGTCAGGAACACCAGCAGGTTGGTGACAATCAGCAGAAACAGGCCCTTGAGTGAGCGCATGCAGACCTCCGTTTGATCAGCGTGGGCGATTTATAAGGGCGCGGGGCCGATGGTTCAAGCCTTCGCCCTTGAAAGCGACGGCATGCTCGATTATACACTATGAATGAACGATGAAATCCTTGATCCCGAAATCATTGAGCCGGATGACGAGTCCGGCCAGGCGACGCAGGAAGGAGAGGATGAACAGGCCAAGCCGGGCCTGGTGGCCGTGCGCGATTTGCTGCCGCCCTATCTGAGCATCCTGCCGCTGTCCAATCGTCCGTTGTTTCCCGGTCTCATCGTGCCCTTGGTCTATGAGGGGCAGGAGATCGTGCGCGCCTTCCATGAAATCGCCCAAAGCGGCGAGAAGCATGTCGGGTTGCTGCTGGTGCGCGACGACGAGGCGCCATACACCACCGACAACCTCCATCAAGTCGGCGTGGCCGCGAAGGTGGTCAAGGCCGTGGAGGTGTCCGGCCATGGTTTGCATGTGGTGGTCGAGTGTGTTGAGCGGTTTCGCGTGCGGGAGTTCGTGTCCGCCCCGCCGCATGTGCGCGCGCGGGTCGAATATCTGCCCGAAACCAGCTACGCGGACAACGCGGAGCTGCGGGCTTACACCGTGGCCATCGTCAACATCATCAAGGAGCTGTTGAAGCACAATCCGCTGCACGAGGAGGAGCTGCGCCAGTTTTTGTCCCGTTTTGGGCCCGACGAGCCGAGCCACCTGGCGGATTTCGCCGCCAGCATGACTACGGCCGGCCGCGAGGAGCTTCAGGATGTGCTGGAAACCTGGCACATCTTCGAGCGGATGAAGAAGGTGATGACGCTGCTCAATCGTGAGCTCAATATCAGCAAGCTGCAAAAACGCATCCGCACCAATATCGAGGAACGGATGAGCGAGCAGCAGCGGCGCTTCTTCCTCAACGAGCAACTGCATGAAATCCAGCGTGAGCTGGGGATGGAGGAAGATCCCCGGCAGGAGGAGATCGCCCGGCTGAAGAAGCGGGCAAGCAAACTGGCATGGTCCGGGGAGGCGCGCGCCGCCTTCGAGGAGGAGTTGCGCAAGCTGGCGCGGCTTGACCCGTCGTCGGCCGAATACGGCGTGTCCCGCAACTGGCTGGACTGGCTGACCAGCCTGCCTTGGGGCAAATACGGCCGCGATCGGCTGAACCTGAAAACGGCCGCGCGGGTGCTGAACCGCCATCACGCCGGTCTGGACGACGTGAAGGACCGGATTCTGGAGTTCATCGCCGTGGGTGCGCGCAAGAAGGAAGTGGGCGGATCCATCCTCTTGTTCGTCGGTCCGCCCGGAGTGGGCAAGACCAGCCTCGGGCGGGCCATCGCCGAGGCGGTGAACCGGCCATTCTACCGCTTTTCGGTCGGCGGCATGCGCGACGAGGCGGAGATCAAGGGTCACCGGCGCACCTACATTGGCGCCATGCCGGGCAAGATCATCCAGGCGCTCAAACAGGTGAAGTCGGCCAGCCCGGTGATCATGATCGACGAAGTGGACAAGATCGGCACGGATTTCCGCGGCGATCCGGCCAGCGCGCTGCTGGAGGTGCTCGATCCGGAGCAGAACCGGGATTTTCTGGATCATTATCTGGACGTGCGTTTCGACCTGTCGCACGTGCTGTTCCTGCTCACGGCGAATCAGCTGGACACGGTGCCGCCGCCATTGCTGGATCGGGCCGAGATCATCCATCTGGCGGGCTATATTGCGTCCGAGAAAATGGCGATTGCCACCCGGCATCTGTGGCCGCGCCTGTTGCGCGAGCACGGGTTGGATCGCGGCGATGTGCGCATCACCCGCGCGGCGCTGGCCCGACTGGTCAACGATTATGCGCGTGAGCCGGGTGTGCGGCAGCTGGAGAGATTGCTGAAGAAAATCCAGCGCAAGGCCGCCCGCGCGCTGGTGGAGGGGCAGGCGCATCCGCCGTTGGTCGTTGGTGTGCGCAACCTCGAGGACTATGCCGGCAAGCCGAAATATCGCGACGCCGGGTTGCGGCAAGGCGTGGGGTTGGCCACGGGTCTGGCCTGGACGGCGAACGGCGGCGCGATTTTAACGCTGGAGGCGGCAGTGGTGCACCGCGATCAGCGCGGCCTGAAACTGACCGGTCAGCTGGGCAAGGTGATGCAGGAATCTGCCGAAATCGCCTGGTCGTATGTCAGCGCGCATCTGGCCGGATTTGGCGCCCGAGGGGATTTCTTTGACAAGGCGTTCGTGCATCTGCACGTGCCCGAGGGCGCGGTGCCCAAGGACGGTCCTTCCGCCGGCATCACGATGGCGGCGGCGTTGTTGTCGCTGGCGTTGGATCGTTCGCCGGCGCCGATGGCGATGACCGGTGAGCTGACATTGACCGGCGAGGTGCTGGCCATTGGCGGTGAGCGGGAGAAACTGCTGGCGGCCAGGCGGCACGGCGTTTCGCAGGTGATTCTTCCGGCGGACAACCGCCCGGACGTGGAGGAATTGCCTGATTCGGTGACCGAGGGGTTGACCATTCATTACGTGCGTCATTTCAACGATGTGGCGCGACTGCTCTTCGGCGTCCGCATCCGACCGGTGAAAGCGGTGGCTTGATGCGCGGCCACGGGTGGCGCGAACGGGCTGGAACATGAAGATGGGAGACAGGTAGCCAAGACCATGCATGCGCGGGGGAGGAGGCGATGATGGGCGAAATGCTGCGTTTTCTTCGTTCGGGCCGGGATGCCCGGGTGCGCGAAGATGCGGATTACCGGCGCGCTTCCATCCGGTTTACATTGGGGCTGGCCGTGCCCGTGGCCTTGATGTTCAGCCCGATCAACTACATCGCGGGGCATCGGGCGTTGGGCTTGTTGTTGCTGGGCGTGGGGATCGGGTTGTTGCCGTGGTGCGTGCTCAGGCCGAGGGAACATCTCATTCCGCTGCTCGAAATTCTGCTGATGGTGTGCGCCACGCTGGTGTTCGGAAGTTTGTGGCTGGATGGCGGTATCGCCGGCACAGGCATTTACTGGGTGTTTGTCTATCCGTTTCTGGCATTTTACATCACTGGCCTGCGCTATGGCTGGTTGTGGATGGCCGTGTTCGCGTTGTTGCTGGTGGCCGCATGGTGTGCGGCCATCGCGGGCTGGTTCAGACTGCCGTGGTCGGCCGCGGAGGCGGCCTGTTTTGGAGCGGCGCTGCTGTTTTATTCCCTGATCGCCTGTCTGTTCGAATATTTGCGCGAGCAATCCTGGAGCCGGCTGGCCGCGGCCAACCGGAAACTGCGTCAGGAGGTGGACCAGCGTGTTCGGGCAGAGGAGGCGCGCGCCAAGGCCGAGGCGCAATTGCTGCAAGCCGAGAAGTTGCGCAGTCTGGGCGTGTTGGCTGGCGGCATCGCGCACGATTTCAACAATCTGCTCAGCATCATCATGGGCAATGCGGAGCTTTCGCGCATGGATGCCCGGGCGGGCAGTCCGCTGGCAAACAACATGCGCGAAATCGAGGAGGCTTGCGAGCGCGCGGCCGAGCTGTGCGGCCAATTGTTGGCCTATGCCGGAAAGGGCAACGTTCACCGCGCCGAGTTGGCTGTCAATGACGTGGTGCGTGAGGTGGCCGAAAGCATGAGAGATCGCTTGGGCGAAGGGGTGCGGCTGAAGCTGCATGCGGGCGCGCGTCTTCCGCCCGTGCGTGCGGACGCGGCGCAGTTGCATCAGGTGCTGGGCGGGCTGCTGATCAATGCCGGCGAGGCCGTGGCCCGCGCCCGCGAACAGGGCGTGACCCGCGAGGGCGTCGTTACGGTCAGCACCGGGCTGATGCGCGCGGACGAAGCCTTTTTGCAGGCATGTGCGGGCGACGAGTCGCCACCGCCGGCGGGCGAGTATGTGTTCATCGAGGTGTCGGATACGGGATGCGGCATGAAGCCGGAGGAGATGGCGCGGATTTTCGACCCGTTCTATTCGACCAAGGATCACGGGCGCGGCATGGGGTTGTCGGCGGCTCTGGGCGTGGTGCGCGGTCATCACGGGGCCATTCATGTGGACAGCGAGCCGGGGGCGGGGTCGCGTTTCCGCGTGCTGTTGCCGGCGGCGCGGGCCAGCGACGATGCGGAGAAAACGCTTGCGCCGGACGAATGGCGGGGCGGGGGAACGGTGCTGGTGGTGGATGATGACCCCTTGGTGCGCCGACTTTGTTGCCGGATGTTGCAGAAGATGGGGTTCGACACACTGGATGCGGCCGGCGGTCGGGAAGCGGTGAGTCGGTTTCGCGAGGCAGCCGGCGAAATCAGGGCAGTGATGCTGGACTACAGCATGCCGGACATGAATGGCGAGGAGGTGTTTCTCAAGCTGCATCGCATTCGGCCCGGGGTGCCGGTCATCCTGTGCAGCGGATTCGCGCGACGGGATGTGCTGGATCGTTTTCGTGCCGAGGGGTTGGCCGGGTTTCTCGGCAAGCCGTTTTCACGCGCGCAATTGCAGGCGGAACTGCGCAAGGTGCTGGGGCGGGAGCGCGACGCCTGATTTCAGGGTAGGCTTCGCCGGTCATGCCGGTGGTTGTCCTCTCCCATGTGTGCAAATCCTTCGGCCAGCAAACGGTGCTGGACGATGTGTCGCTCACCGTGCCGCGCGGCGCGCGCATCGGGCTGATCGGGCGCAATGGCGAGGGCAAGTCCACGTTGCTGAAAATCATTGCCGGCCAGGAGTCGCCGGATGCGGGCGAGGTTGTGTTCCGCACCGGTGCGCGGGTGGCGTGTTTGCCGCAGTCGCCGGGGTTCGAATCCGGGCGGACGGTGTTTCAGGTGGTGGCCGGAGGGTTGCGCGAGGTGGCCTCGGCGCTGGAGGCGTATCACGAGGCGCTGCATGCCCTGGAGACGGACGCCTCGGCGCGGGCCATGCGGCGCTTGGACGAAATGCAGGCCGAATTGGAGCGAATCGGCGCCTGGCAATATCACGCCCGCATCGAAACGGCGATTTCGCGCCTGGGGCTGGAGCCGGATCGCGATGTGGGCGAGCTTTCAGGCGGTTGGCTCAGGCGCGTGGCGCTGGCCCGCGCGGTGGTGGCCGAGCCGGATGTGCTGTTGCTCGATGAGCCGACCAACCATCTCGATGTGCCCTCCATCGAATGGCTGGAGGAGTTTGTCGCCGGATTCGCCGGCAGCGTGCTGTTCATTACCCATGATCGCTATTTTCTGGATGCCGTGGCGGAGGAAATCATCGAGCTGGATCGGGGCCGGTTGACCCGTTTCGCATGCGACTATGCCGGCTATCTGGAGAAGAAGGCGGAGATGCTGGAGGTGGAGGCGCGGCGTCATCGCAAGTTCGACCGGTTGCTGGCCAGCGAGGAACGATGGATCCGGCGCGGCATGCCGGCCCGTCGCAAGCGCGACGAGGGGCGCGTGCGGGCACTGGAGGAGCTGCGCCGGCAGCGGGCAGCGCGGCGGTTGCGTGGCGGCGATGTGGCGTTGCGGGTGGCGGCCGGCGCAAGGCCCGGCAAGCTGCTGATCGAGGCGGTGGATGTGTCGCACGCGTTTGGCGGGAAGATCATCGTCCGCGATTTCTCGCATCGTATCATGGCCGGTGAGCGCATCGGCCTGGTTGGGCCAAATGGTGTCGGCAAGACCACGCTGCTGCGGATTCTGCTCGGAGAGATCAAGCCGGATTCAGGGCGGGTGCGTCATGGCGTGCGGCTGGCGCCGGCGTTTTTGGCCCAGATGCGCGATCTGGACCCCGACGCCAAGCTGCGGGACGTGCTGCTGCCCAACGGCGGGCAATATGTGCATATCGGCGGGCGCGAGCCGCGGCATGTCGTGTCGTATTTGCAGGATTTCCTGTTCGACCGCGAGCGGTTGAATGCGCGCGTGGCCGCATTGTCCGGCGGTGAGCGGGGGCGGCTTCTGCTGGCGCGGCTGTTGCTGGAGCCGGCCAACCTGCTGGTGCTGGACGAGCCCACCAACGATCTGGATATCGGCACGCTGAGTGTGCTGGAACAGGCGCTGGCCCGATACGACGGCACGGTGCTGCTGGTCAGTCACGATCGCGCTTTCATGGACCGGGTGGTCACGCGCGTGCTGGCCTTCGAGGGCGACGGGCAAATTGTGCCGGTCACGGGCGGCTGGTCGGACTATCAGGCATGGAAAATGCGCCAGGCGGAAGCGAATGCGGCGGGCCAGGCAGTCGCGGCGCGTTCGCCCGCGAGCTCGGCCCGGCCCCGTTCCTCCGCCAAGCGGAAACTCTCCTACCACGAACAGCGGGAGCTGGATGCGCTGCCGGGCCTCATCGAGGCGCTGGATCGGGAGCGGTCGGAGATTGAGGCGCGGTTTTGCGATGCAGGGTATTTCGCGCGCGATGCCGGAGGTTTCCAGCGGGATCAGCGGCGACTGACAGAGCTGGAAACGGAACTCGCCGCCGCGTGGGCGCGTTGGGAGGAGTTGGAGGCCCGGCGCGAGGCGCTGGCGTCGTGAACTGGTGGGACAAGCCGTTGGCGGCGCTGGACGAAGCCGAATGGGAGGCGCTGTGCGACGGATGCGGCCGCTGCTGCATGCATCGCTTCGAGGACGAGGAGACCGGTCGCATCGAGACCACGAACGTCGCCTGCCGTTTTCTGGACGTGGCCCGTTGCCGTTGCAGCCAATACGACCGGCGGATGCATGTGCAGCCACGGTGCCTGAATGTGCGCGAACTGTCGCCGGATGCGTGGCGTTGGCTGCCGGAGAGCTGCGCCTATCGGTTGCGCTTCATGGGCCGTTCGCTGCCGGACTGGCATCCGCTGGTCGCCGGGGATGACGCGGCCATGCGCGAGGCGGGGGTGTCGATGCGCGGACGTTGCGTGCCGGAAACCGATGTGGATTCGCCGCTGCTGGATGGCTGATGCGCCGGAGTGTGCCGCCCCTCAACTCGCCTTCATTTTCGCCGATAAAGAGGAACATGGCCGCATGCGGCGATGTTCCGGAACAGGAGGATGAGCGATGGGCGGGCAGATGCAGGCAGAACAGGCGGAGCGCCAGTCGCTGGCGCAGATTGTGACCCGGTTGATGGTGACCATGATGCAGATGGACGACGATGTGGACTTGCGCGAATACGAACGCATCGTGCATCTGGTGGGGCAGAGGTTCGGCCTCGACCCGACCGAGGTGGAGGCGTGCGTGGAGCGCCTGCTGCATCCGTCGGGCGATGCGCCTTCGTTCGAGGAATGGGCGCGCCGCATCAAGGAAAGCTATTCACGGCGCGATTTGGTGAGCATCCTGGGCGATGTGTGGGCGGTGGCCGAGGCGGATGGCCACGTGGATTATTTCGAGGAACGCTACATGAGCCGGCTGTCCACATTGCTGGGCGTGTCCGGCCGCGAGGTTCGGCAGGCCCGCGCCCGCGCGGCCTGAACGCGAACGGCATGTAAACAGAACGGCGGCGGCCGGCGGACGCCATGCCCTCGCGTCCTCCGGTCGCCGCCACGGGTTTCGTTGTCCATCTTCCGGTTCCGGTGGATGTGCAGTCCCGCCTTGCCATCGCGCCCTTCAGTCAGCAGCCTCCCGCTCCATGCAAAAGGCGTATTTCGACCCCGGGGAGATCCGCAAGTTCGAGGCGATGGCGGAGCAGTGGTGGGATCCGGATGGCAAATTCCGGCCGCTGCACCGCATCAACCCCCTGCGTCTGGACTACATTGCCCGTCATGCGCCGCTGCAAGGGGCCCGCGTGCTGGACGTGGGGTGCGGCGGCGGCTTGCTGGCCGAGGGCATGGCCGTGCGCGGCGCGCGGGTCACCGGCATCGATCGTTCGCTTCGGGCGTTGGCGGTGGCGCGCATTCATGCGGAGCGGCAGGGCGTGGAGGTGCGATACGAGGAGGCCGACGCGCAAACCTGGGCGCGTGAGCACGCCGGTTGTTACGATATCGTCACCTGCATGGAGGTGCTGGAGCATGTGCCGGACGTGCCGGGCACGGTGGCCGCGTGCGCATCCATGCTCAAACCCGGCGGGCAGTTCTTTTTCGCCACATTGAACCGGACGCCGCAGTCCTTTCTCAAGGCCATCCTTGGGGCGGAATACGTGTTGGGCTGGCTGCCGCGGGGCACGCACCGCTACGCCAGTTTCATTCGCCCCTCCGAGATGCATGCAGCCTGCCGCGCGGCGGGGCTGGAGACCCGCGATCTTCGCGGCATGAGCTGGCGGCCGTTCACCGGCGCGTTCGAGTTGTCGGACGATATGTCGGTCAACTACCTTGGCATCGCCACGCGCATATGATTGCCCAAGCATGATGCGTGTCTTGCCGCTCCGCGTCGCGCTGGTCGTGGCGCTGTTGCCGCTGTCGGCCACACCGTCCGGGGCGGCCGGCATGGATGTCAGCGCCAGGCGCATTGTGCGTGACGCCACTGGCGCGGCCACGGCAACGGGCGATGTGGATATTCGCCGTGGCGATGAGACGCTGCGCGCGGACAAGGTGCGCTTCGACCCCGAACACCATCGGATGGAAGCCCAAGGGCATGTGCATATCCGTTCGCCGAAGGGAGAGATTCGCGCCCGGAAGGCGGAGATGGACACGGCCACCAGGCAGGGTGTGTTGCACGGCGCCGAGGTGCGGCTGAACAATGGCGCGCGGTTGCGCGCGGAACGGCTGGAGCGCGTGGACGAATTCATCTTCCGCGCGGAGCGTCCCGTGTTCACCACTTGCCCTGCGAAGTCGCCGGCGTGGGAGGTCGCCGCCGCCAGCGCCGTGCTCGACCAGCGCGAAGGCACGTTTACGGCCCGGCATGCGCGCTTCCGCATCGGCGGCGTGCCGGTGTTCTACACGCCTTGGTGGCGACAGGCCACGCGGCGCAAGTCCGGTTTGCTGTTGCCCAATGTGGCCAGCGGCAAACGGCGCGGCACCGAGGTGTCGCTGCCGCTGTATCTGGCGCCGTCGCCCGGCTGGGACATGACGCTGACACCGCACTGGATGAGCGCGCGTGGCGTGATGGGCGAGGCGGAATGGCGCCATGTGTCCACGATGGGCCGGGAACTGCTGCGCTTCGATGGCATTCGCGACCGGGTGACGGCCCGAAACCGGAACCGGCTGCGGGGTGAGCTCGATTGGCGGCTGCCTGCGGGGCTGGCCTTGTCGGCAAAAGCCGATCATGTCTCCGATCACGATTATCTGGCCGATTTCTCCAGCGATGCCAGGGAAAGCGCCCGCCGATTCCTGCAAAGCCGGGCTGCGCTTTCGCAGTCGCTTGCATACGGGTGGTGGCGCTTCTCCGGCGTGCATCAGCAGGATCTGACGCAGCCCGACAACGCCGGCACGTTGCAAATCTTGCCACGCCTGGATTCCGGATTGCGGCTGCCGTTGCCGGGGGATGTCGGTCTGTTTCATTTTGATCAGCAAACCACGCGTTTTGCGCGTCGCGAGGGGCTGGATGGCTGGCGCGTGAACCTGCATCCGTGGATGGAGATTCCTTGGGAGCTGGATGGCGGCGGGCTGTCGGCGCGGTTGTTTGGCGGTGTGCGGCATCATCGCTACTGGTTGAACCGCGTCGCCGCCGTGCGCCGGCCCACGCTCACCGCCGGCGAATTCGGCGCCGAGGCACGCGCCGAATTCGAGCGCGTCAGCGCCAACGGAACCCTGCGCCACAGCATCGAGCCGGTATTGCGCTATGATGTGGTCAATGCGCCAGATCAGACCACGATGCCGAACTTCGATTCCGCCTTCGGGCGCCTGACCATGAGCAACCTGCTTTCATCCAGCCGGTTTTCGGGCGCCGACCGCGTGGAACGCGTGAACCGCGCCAGCCTGCTGCTGGTGAATCGCCTCCAGACCCGGGGGCGGCCGGGAGCGCCGGCGCGCGATGCGTTGGTGGCGCGTGTGGGCGTGTCCTACAATTTTCGGCGACGCATCACCGATGCCGTCATCCAGCCCCGCCCGCCGCGCCGGTTTTCCAATCTGGTGGGCGATCTGAGCTTTGCGCCGTTGTCATCGCTGCGTTTGGTCGCCGACGGGCAGTTCGATCCCGCCGGACGCTTCTTCGACGTGGCCAATGCCACTCTGAGCTGGACGCGGGGCGGCCATGCGCTGAGCCTGGGCTATCACATGACCGACGCCCGCTATGCGGCCGAAACCCGAACGATCACCGCCACCGCCAGCCTGCGGGTGAGCGACCGCTGGCGCGCCAGCACCGCGTGGAACTACGATTTGTTGCGCAAGTTCACCCAGCGGGCCGAAATCGGCGTGAGCTATCAGCACCCTTGCTGGCATGTCATCGCCACCGTTTACCGCATCAACCGGCCGAGCGGCACCACCGGGGGCGGCAACTTCGGGGGCAGCATCTTGCTCGAAATCGACAGCCTCGGTAGCGTGGGACATTGCGCCGGCGGCAAGGGCTAGTGCGAATGCCCGCGGCCGGAGACAATCGAGCCCGTTTTCGGAGATGACATGATGCGCTTTCGAGGAATCGCGGGATGCCTGGCCGTCCTGTTTGCGACCTGCATGGCCGCTGGCCCGGTCCGCGCGGATGGGGAGCTGGTGGACGGCATTGCCGCCATCGTCAATAACGAGGCCATCACCTGCCTGCAATTGCAGGAGGAAACCGATGTCATTCTCCAGCGGCTCCGGGATGCCGGCATGAAGCGTTTGCCGGACATGGCGGCGCTCAGGGCGCGCACGCTGAACGCGCTGATCGACAAGGCGGTGCAATTGCAGGAGGCGCGCAAACAGGGGATTTCGGTGTCCGACGAGGAGGTGGCCAAGGCCATCGCCGATGTCGAGGAGCGCAACGGTCTGCCCGCCGGGTCGCTGCCCGATCTGTTGCGGCAGCGCGGTGTGGATGTCGCACGCTACAAACAAACACTGCGCGACCGGCTCATCATCAGCAAGCTGTCCGATGCCGAGGTGCGTTCGCGGCTTCAGGTCAGCGAGGAAGCGATGCGGGAGTATTATCGCAAATACATGGCGCACCCCAAGCCGCTGCGCGAGATTCGGCTGGCCGGCATTTTGGTGAGCCTGCCGCCCGATCCGACGCCGGAGCAGGTGACCCGGGCGCGCCGTCGCATCGAGGCCCTGCGCCGCCGCATCGAGGCCGGCGAGGACTTCGCCCGTCTGGCTGCGCTGGAATCCGACGCGCCGGAGGCCGCGGCGGGGGGTGACATGGGCTGGTTCATGCCCGGTTCGCTGCCGCCGCGTTTCTCGCCGGTGTTTCGCCTGCCCAAAGGGGGCGTCAGTCCGGTGATTCGCTCTCCGGCCGGTTTCCATGTGTTGAAGGTCGTGGACGAACGCTGGCACGAGCCGAAACGGCGGGCCGGCGCCTACGACCGCGTGCATGCGCGGCATATCCTGCTCAAGTTCAACGACTCGATGAGCGAAGAAGAGAAAGCGCGTCTTCGCAAGCTGGCCAAACAGATCGCCGAGGAGATGAAGGATGCCAGCGACGAGGAGTTCGCCACCCGGGCGCGGGAGATTTCGCAGGGGCCGAGCGCGGCCAAGGGCGGCGATCTGGGATGGTTCCGGCGCGGCGACATGGTGCCGGCGTTTGAGCAGGCGGCGTTTGCGCTGAAGCCGGGCGAGACCAGCGGCGTGGTGCAAACGCCGTT
>CAYVBG010000003.1:13026-28563 GCA_964449205.1 uncultured Zetaproteobacteria bacterium
AGGCGGCGTTTGCGCTGAAGCCGGGCGAGACCAGCGGCGTGGTGCAAACGCCGTTTGGCTTGCATATCATTCGCGTGGTCGAGCGCCAGCATGTGGATCCGAACTCGTTCGAAGCGAGGCGCGACGAGATCCAGAATATCCTGATGAACGTGGAGTTGCAGGATCAACTGCCGCGCTGGCTGGCCGGCCTGCGTGCGCGGGCGGTGATCGAACGACGCTCGTGCCGTTAGCGCCGCTGCTGGTCACGGTCGGCGAGCCCGCCGGCATTGGCCCGGACTGCGTGTTGCTCGCCTGGAAAAACCGGCCGGATCTCTTCGTGGATGCTTGTATTTGCGCGCCTCCGGAATGGATGGACGGGCGGGCCGCCGCGCTGGGGGTGGATGCGCGCATTGAGGAAACGAACGCGCCGCGTGTCGGCGGGGAGTGTTTGCTCTGCTGGAATCCGGGTGTGTCGCCGGGGCGGGTGACAGCGGGTGCGCCGGCTGCGGCCACTGCTTCCGCCGTGGTCGGCTGTATCGAGGCCGCCGCGCGCGCCTGCATGGCCGGTCGGGCCGCCGCGATGGTCACCGGCCCCATCGAGAAAGCCGTATTGCGCGATGCGGGGTTCGATTTTCCGGGGCATACGGAGTTTCTGGCGCATCTGGCGGGTGCGCCCCGGGTGGTGATGATGCTGGCCAGCCGGACGCTGCGCGTCGCCCTGATGACCACGCATCTGGCCTTGCGCGATGTGCCGGACGCCCTGAGCGTGGAATGCGTGCTGGACACCCTGCGCATCACCGATCATGACATGCAACGCCGGTTCGGCATCGCCCGTCCGCGGCTGGGGTTGTGCGCGCTGAATCCGCATGGCGGTGAGGCGGGCCATTTCGGCGACGAGGAGGCGCGTGTGCTGGCGCCCGCCGTCCGTCGGGCGCGCGAGGCAGGACTGGACGTGACCGGGCCGCTGCCGTCGGACACATTGTTCGCCCCCGGCCGACGCGATGATTTCGACGCCATCGTGTGCTGCTATCACGATCAGGCGTTGATACCGCTGAAAGCGCTGAGTTTCGGCGAGGCCGTCAATGTCACGCTGGGCCTGCCCTTTGTGCGAACCAGCGTGGATCATGGCACGGCGCTGGATCGTGCGGGCACGGGCGAAGTGTCCTATAGTAGCCTGGTGGCGGCGCTGGACATGGCGCGCGCCATGCAACCTGAACAGATGGAGAAACCATCATGAGCGCGACGCACAATCTGACCGGTCATTTCCTGCTCGCCATGCCATCGCTGGCCGATCCGAACTTCAAGGACGCGGTGGTGCTGGTTTGTCATCACGACGAGGACGGCTGCATGGGGCTCATCATCAATCGCCCGCAGGACATCACGGTCGGCGCGGTGCTGGAGGATCTGAAGCTGGGCGATGGCAAGCGCGACGCGCCCACCTTCGAGGGCGGGCCGGTGGAGCCGTTCCGGGGCTTCGTGTTGCACGATGGCTGGCAGGTGTATGAGGCCACGCTGTGTGTGACGCCGGAGATTCACCTGACGACCTCGCGCGATATTCTGGAGGATCTGGCGCGCGGCGAGGGGCCGGAGCATTTCATGCTGGTGCTGGGTTATGCGGGCTGGAGCGCGGGGCAGCTGGAGGATGAAATCGCGCGCAACGACTGGTTGATTGCGCCCGGCAGCAGCGCCATCGTGTTTCACACGCCGGCCGAGCAGCGGTGGATGGCGGCCGCGCGGGGCATGGGCGTCACACTGGCGCAGCTGTCCGATCAGGTCGGACACGCCTAGATTTCGGAGGCGGCATGGATACACTGATTGTTTATCACTCCGATTACGGCAATACCGAACGCATGGCGCGGGCGGTCGCGGCGGGCGTGCGCGCGGCCTCCGGCATCGAACCCCGGCTGCAAACAGCCGACGATGCCGCGCCCGACGATCTGGCCGCGGCGGACATCATTCTGTTTGGCTCGCCGGTGCACATGGGCGGCGTGGCCTGGCCGGTCAAGAAGCTGATGGACGCCACCGGCGGCCTCTGGCTGGAGGGAGCGCTGGAAGGCAAGGTGGGCGGCGCGTTTGTCACCGGCGGCGGCTTGGGCGGGGCGGGCGGCGGCGCCGAACTGACGCTGGCGTCGATGCATTCCTTCTTTCTGGAGCACGGCATGGTGGTTGTCGGGTTCCCGAAATCCGCCATGGGTTATGCGGACGGCGGGCTGCAATGGGGGGCATATGCGCGCACGGGCGATCACGCAGGCATGCCCGCCGGCATCGCCGACGCGCAACTGACCGCGGCCCGCTCCTTTGGCGCGCATGTCATCGGCATCGCGGAGAAGCTGCTGCGGGATTAGGACCTGTTCACACACCTGCCGGTGCAATCGCCGTCATCCCGCATGGTCATGCATCATCGTTTCCCGAAATATTTCACATGCGCGATGCCCTTGAAATCGGCATCCTGGGTCCAGAGTGTCGCATGATGAATGTGCGCCGTGGCGAGAATCATGCTGTCGGCCATGGCAAGACCGTATTCCTGCCCAAGCCTTGCTGAATACATGGCGATATTTTCTTCCACCGGAATCACCGGAAATTGTTGCAGAACGCCCGCGACCGCCAGGGCGGAGTCTTCGTTGGCCGTTCGCATCACAACCTTGAACACTTCATGCAGCACAATCACCGGAACGATTGCCTTCCCGGCCCCTTCGATGACAGGGGCATATTGGTTTGCATGGGGGCCGTCCCGAAAATACTCAAGCCAGCACGACGAGTCGAGGACGATCATTCAGAAACGATCCGTCTTGTCCCGGATCCCGTCCATGTCGATGGCACAGCCCTTCAACACGCCACGCAGCTCCCTGGCCGCCTTCACCGGCACAAGCTGGATATGTTCGCCGTAAGGCATCGCCATCATCTTTTGGCCCGGTTGAATATGCAGTTGCTCGCGCACCTTCTTCGGGATAACCACCTGAAATTTCGGGGATACGGTGACAGATTGCATGCCAGAACCTCCATCGATGTTATGTATGACATACGATAATGTTCTTTCGGTTGCTTGTCTATTGGGGAGACATCATCCACGGTGCCGGGTGGTGGGACATGACCGGGGGACGGGCTTCCAACAAAAAGAGGAGGCCGTCAAGCCTCCTCTCTTGTGAGTGATGGATGCGCCGATGCTCAGAAGTGATATGCCGCGTTGGCCGTCACGCCCCAGATTTTGACCTTGCCATCCAGATACGCATTGACATTTGTCCAATACTGCACCCACTCGATGCCAGCGGACAGCGTGTCCTGGAACGAATATTCCGCCCCTACCCCATAGGTGAAGCCTGTTTTGGTGCCGCTTGAAGAGCCCGATCCCACTGTCGAGGTGGCTGTAAACTTGAATTTCGCGGTCGTACCACCAAGCAAGGCGTAGAGCTTCAAGTCGGGCGTGGCCGGAAACTGCACTTTGCCCAGATAGGACACGAGGGATGTTGCCTGTATTTTGCCGTCGAAAGGCACGGTGCTGCCCATGGTGCCTGCCGGATTGCTTTGCGTGCCCGAACCTGTTGCGCCAACGCGCAACTCTGCTCCAAGGTAGTCGCCAATATCCGCGCCCAGCTTGACATATCCACCGAACACGGTGTTCTTCTGACTGTAAACCGTTCCATTGGTGCCTTTGAGTTCCAGTCCAAATGCACCCAAGCCCGCGCCAACATACGGTTTTACATCGAAATCCTGAGCCTGAACGTTGGCCGGCAAGGCCGCCAGAGTCAACGCCGCCATCGCGGCGAAGAGATGTTTCCGCATGATCATTCCTCCTGTGAACAAGATGCCCGCACTCTATCGAATGTTTTGCGCGGGGCGAACATGCGCTTCGGCCGGCTGTGGCAAATTGCCACACAGCCATTGCAGGCATGCGCCATGCCCGCCGTGGTGCAGACGCGCCCAAGCCGCATACGGCACGTCGAAGCGCCGGATGGCGGGCAGCGGCGCGCCCAGCGCATGGGCCAGAATCACGCGCATCACGCCGGAATGTGTAACCAGCAGCAGATGACGCCCGGCATGTTCCACCAGCAGTCGATGCCACGTCTCTGTCACCCGGCGGGCGAAAGCTTCCACGGTCTCCGCGCCCGGAATCCGCATGCCGACCGGATGTTTCCGCCATCGGGCCAGCCAGCCCGGAAACCGGGCCTCGATTTCCTCGTGCGTCAGGTTTTCCCATGCGCCGTATGCCATCTCGCGCAGATCCGGCGTCACGACGATTGGCACGCCCGCCTCCCTGGCCCAGTCCCGGGCCGGATCAAGGCAGCGCGACAGCGGCGAGGATGCGATGACCTCCACATGCGCGCGCACCCGTTGCCAGACGGCGTCCATGGCCGCCCGGCCTGCGCGCGTCAGCGCCGCCTCGGTGCATCCCCGGTAGCGAACGCCGCCTTCGAGCGCGCCATGGCGCAGCACGTCCACCGTGGTCGTCAAATGGTTTTGCCTCCCGCGCAAATGCGCTAACGTGCGCGCATCATCCATCTTCGAGGCGATCATGCAAGATTCCAGCTCTGACCATCCGCGCAACGCCCGGGCCGAGGAACACGTGCGCGCGTTGCTGCGCCATATCGGCGACGACCCGGATCGCGAGGGACTGCGGGACACGCCCGAGCGCGTGCTGGCCGCGTTCGACGAGTATTTTTCCGGCTATCGGGAAGACCCGCGCGCGCATCTGGAAAAGACCTTCGAGGAGGTCGAGGGCTACGATGAGATGGTGTTGGTGTCGGATATCGATGTGTTTTCCCACTGCGAGCATCATCTCGCGCCGTTCGTGGGGCGGGCGCATGTGGCGTATCTGCCCAACGGCCGGGTGGTCGGCCTTTCCAAGCTTGCGCGCGTGGTGGACGTGTTCGCCCGCCGCCTGCAAGTGCAGGAGAAACTGACCATGCAGATCGCCCAGGTCATCGAGGATGTGCTGCGGCCCGCCGGGGTGGCCGTGGTCATTCAGTGCCAGCATTTCTGCATGTGCCACCGGGGCGTGCGCAAGCCCAATTCGTGGACCACCACCTCCAAGCTGACCGGCGCGTTTCTGAACAATCCCTCGTCCCGGCTGGAGCTGTTTCAGCTCATCGGCATGCACGGCGATTGACATGGTCGCCCCCGTCGGAGTGCTGATGACGCACCTGGGTACGCCGCAAGCGCCCACCCCGGTCGCCGTTCGCCGCTATCTGGCGGAGTTTTTGTCCGATCCCCGCGTGGTGGACATGCCGCGCGCGATCTGGATGCCGCTGTTGCACGGCGTCATTCTCAATGTGCGTCCGGCGCGATCGGCGGCACTCTATCGCAAGATCTGGACCGATGAAGGCTCGCCGCTGATGGTCATGGCGCAGCGGCAGGCGCGGGGGCTGCAAGCGCGGCTGGATGCCGGACGGCCGGGGGCGTTTTGCGTGCGACTGGCCATGCGCTATGGCGAGCCGGGCGTCGCCGAGGGGCTGGATGCGCTGATGCGGGAAGGATGTGCACGGGTGCTGGTGCTGCCGATGTATCCACAGTATTCCGCCACGACCACGGCCTCGGTGTTCGATGCGGTGGCGGCGGCGCTGCGCGCGCAGCGCAACATGCCGGAGCTGCGGTTCGTGCGTGATTATCACGATCACCCGGCCTATATCGCCGCGCTGGCGGCTTCCGTCGAGGAGGATTTTCGCGCGCACGGGCGGCCGGATGTGTTGCTGCTGTCCTTTCACGGCATTCCGCGCCGGCATGCCGATGCGGGCGATCCGTATCCGGACGAGTGCCGGCGCACGGCGCAGCTGTTGGCCGATCGGCTGGGGCTGGATGCGGATGCGTGGATGCAGACCTTTCAGTCCCGTTTCGGACGCGAGGAATGGTTGCGCCCCTACACGGACGAGACCCTGCGCGCGCTGCCCGCGCGCGGTGCGCGGCGGGTGGCGGTGGTTTGCCCCGGCTTTGCCGCCGATTGCCTGGAAACGCTGGAGGAAATCGCCATCCAGAACCGGGAGGTGTTCATGGCGGCCGGCGGCGAGGCGTATCGCTACATTCCGGCCCTGAACGACCGCGACGACCATCTGGATGCGCTGGCCGCGCTGGTGCGCGGGCACGGCGCGGGATGGGTGGAGGCGCATTCATGATGCGGGCCCTGATGCTGGCGTTTGCGGCCGGATGCGGCGGCGCGCTGGTCAACAGCCTGGCCGTTTGGGCCGCCGGGCATTGGGGGATCACCGCCTTGTTGGGCGTGCATATCGCGCCGGCGCTCACCGCCCATTGGCTCTACCCCCGCATTGTTTGGGGCGGTTTGTGGGGGCTGTTGTTCGCGTTGCCATGGAAAACCGTCTCCCCGGTGCGGCAGGGGCTGGGGCTCAGCCTGTTTCCGACGCTGGCGCAGTTGTTCGTGTTCTTTCCCCGTGGCGGCAAGGGAATGGCCGGTCTCGACCTGGGCGCGCTCACCCCTTTGGCCGTGATCGTGTTCAACGCCATTTGGGGGCTGAGCGTCGCCTGGCTGTTGCGCCGGGCGTCCGGACGCGGCGTCTGACGCCCCGGGCCGGGGCGCCACCGAGGCGCCTTGGCCCCAAGGTGTCAGATATGAATCGCCCTTCCCTCCGAATCCAGCACGGATTCGTGAATCATCTCCGAGAGCGTCGGATGCGGGAACATGTGGTGAATCAGCTCGGCCTCGGTCGTCTCCAGCGTGCGCGCCAGTTGCAGCGCGACGATCAGCTCGGTGGCCTCCGCGCCGACGATGTGCGCGCCCAGAAGCTCGCCCGTCTCGGCATGGAAGATCGTCTTGACCATGCCCTCGGTCTCCCCCAGCCCCATCGCCTTGCCGTTCGGCGCGTAGGCGAAGCGGCCGATCTTGACCGGAATGCCCTCTTCCTTGCATTGCCGCTCGGTCTTGCCGCAGGAGCCGACCTGCGGCTGGCAGTAGGTGCAGCCCGGCACATTGCCGTAGTCCACCTTGTGCGGATTCAGCCCCGCGATGGCCTCGACGCACACGATGCCCTCGTGGCTGGCCACATGCGCCAGCGCCGGCGCGCCGATCACATCGCCGATCGCATACACGCCCGGATGGTCGGTGCGATACCAGTCGTCCACCTCGATCGTGTTTCGTTCGATCTTCATCTGCGTGTGCTCGGCGCCGATCTGATCGGTATTGCCGATCACGCCGACCGCGACCAGCACCTGATCGCCCTCGATCGTTTCGGCTTTGCCCTTGCGCTCATATTCAACGACGCCGCGCCCGTCGATATTCTTCGCCGACTTGACCATTGCACCGGTGACGATTTCGATGCCCTGCTTCTTGAAGCTTCGGGCGACGGTCTTGGCGATCTCGTCGTCCTCCAGCGGCAGAATCTGATCGGCCGCCTCGATCACCGTCACCTTCGCGCCCATCGCGTTGTAGAAATACGCGAACTCCATGCCGATCGCGCCGGAGCCGATCACGACCAGCTCCTTCGGCAAGGCCTTCGGAACCAGCGCCTGCTTGTAGGTGATGACGACCTCGCCGTCCACCTCCATGCCGGGGAAGGCCCGCGCCCGCGCGCCGGTGGCCACAATCACATGCTTTGCGGTGACCTGCCGCGTCTCGCCGTCCTTCTCGACGACCAGCCGGTTGCCGGCCTCGAAGCGGGCGTGGCCTTCGATATGGGTCACGCCGTTCTTTTTGAACAGGAAACCGATGCCCTTGTTCAGCTTGTCCGAAATCTTGCGCGAGCGCTTGACCGCCGCCGCCAGATCGGGCTTCGCGGCGGACACGCCAAGGCCCAGCTCCTTGCCCTGATGGTTGATGATGTTCACCAGCTCCGCGGTGCGCAGCAGGGCCTTGGTCGGGATGCAGCCCCAGTTCAGGCAAATGCCGCCCAGGTGGGTGGACTCGATGCAGGCCGTCTTCAACCCGAGCTGCGCGGCGCGGATCGCCGCGACATAACCGCCCGGCCCCGCGCCGATGATGGCAACATCGAACTCGCCGTCTTCGTTGAACACACCGGCGGGCTTCAGGCGCAGCTCCTCTTCGTCCTCGTCCGCCGGCATCGCCGCGGCGGCCGCAGCCAGCATGCCGGCCGCCTGCTCCACGCTCGCCGCGGGCGCTTGCGGCGCTTCCTCGCCGGCAGGGGCGGCTTGCGCATCGGCGGGGGCGGACGCCCCCTCGGGCATGTAATCCTCCGGCACTTCCTCGCCCTCCTCGGCGATCACCGCAATCGGCTCGCCGACCGGCACGACCGATCCCTCGGGCTGCAAAATCCGGTGCAGCACGCCCTCGTCCACGACCTCCATCTCCATCGTCGCCTTGTCCGTCTCGACCTCGGCCAGCACCTCGCCGCTGGTCAGCGTATCGCCTTCCTTCTTCAGCCAGCGGACGATCTTGCCTTCGGTCATCGTCGGCGAAAGCTGGGTCATGAACACATCAATCGGCATGGATCACCTCGAAATCGTCGGAATCAGAGCAGAATGCCGGCCGGGCATTCCAGATGCTTCTTCAATGCGGCGAGGAACTCCGCGCCGACCGCGCCGTCCACCACGCGATGGTCGCAGGAGAGCGTCAGCGTCATCATCTTGCGGATCACGACCTGGCCGTTTTCGGGCACGGCGCGATCCTCGGTGGCGCCGACGGCCAGAATCGCGCCCTCGGGCGGGTTCACCACCGCAGCGAACTGCTTGATGCCATACATGCCGAGGTTCGACACCGAGAAGGTGCCGCCCGTGTATTCCTCCGGCTTCAGCGCGCCCTCGCGGGCGCGGCCAGCCAGCTCCTTGATTTCATTGGAAATATCCACGATGCCCTTCTGTTCGGCGAAACGCACGACCGGCGTGATCAAACCGCCTTCGATGGCCACCGCCACCGACACATGCGCATGCTTGTGGCGCAGGGTGTGGCTCTCCGTCCAGGTCGCATTCGCGGCGGGCACATCCATCAGCGCCTTCGCCGCCGCCTTGATGATGAAATCGTTGACCGAGAGCTTGAAATCGCCGTTTGCGGCCTCGTTGAGCTGGGCGCGCAAATCCATCAGCCGATCCATCGCCACATCCACCGTCAGGTAGAAATGCGGCGCCTGCTGCTTGGACTCGACCAACCGCCGCGCAATCGCCTTGCGCATCATGCTGTTTTCGACGCGCTCGTATTCGTCCTCGTGATACGGCAACGGGCCGGCCGGCAAGGGCCGCGTCGGCGGCGGCGTGAACGCGGCCTGCCCGCCGCCCAGGCTGATGCCGCGCTTCATCGCGCGCTCGATATCCGCCTTGACGATGCGCCCGCCCGGGCCGGTGCCCTGAATCGCGGCCAGCTGGATGCCCTTCTGCCGGGCCAGCCGCCGCGCCAGAGGGCTGGCCTTGATGCGCCCGGCCTTGTTGGGGGCAGGGGCAGGCGCGGGGGCGGCGGCGGGCGCAGGGGCCGGCTGCGCCGCGGGCTGCGGCTCCGATTTCGGCGCCGGCCCGGATGCGGCTTCGGGCGCGGGCGCGGATGTGGCGGGCGCAGCCGATGCGCCGGCGGGCATGTAGTCTTCGGGCACTTCCTCGCCCTCCTCGGCGATCACCGCAATCGGCTCGCCGACCGGCACGACCGATCCCTCGGGCTGCAAAATCCGGTGCAGCACGCCCTCGTCCACGACCTCCATCTCCATCGTCGCCTTGTCCGTCTCGACCTCGGCCAGCACCTCGCCGCTGGTCAGCGTATCGCCTTCCTTCTTCAGCCAGCGGACGATCTTGCCTTCGGTCATCGTCGGCGAAAGCTGGGTCATGAACACATCAATCGGCATCGCTTGCTCCCCTTTCGGTTCCGGACACTTCAGGCGCGGTTGCAGACCACGCGGGCCGCCTCGACGATCTCGGCCACGCTCGGCAGCGTCATCCGCTCCAGATTCGCCGCATACGGCATCGGCACATCCTTGCCGGTCACGCGCGCGACCGGCGCGTCCAGATCGTCGAAGCCGCGCTCCATGATGCGCGCCGAGATCTCCGCGCCGATGCCCGCGAAGCGCCAGCCTTCCTCGACGACGACCGCGCGGTTC
The DNA here is from genome assembly GCA_964449205.1 of uncultured Zetaproteobacteria bacterium. Taxonomy (GTDB): domain Bacteria; phylum Pseudomonadota; class Zetaproteobacteria; order Mariprofundales; family Mariprofundaceae; genus JALVTX01. The sequence continues at coordinate 22,980 of CAYVBG010000003.1, forward strand.
GTCTTCGCCACGGAAGCCAGGATCGTCGCCTCGTCCAGCGGCTTGATGGTGCGCGGATCGACCACCTCGGCCTCGATGCCCTGCTTCGCCAGTTCGTCCGCCGCGGCCAGCGCGAAGCCGGTCATCCGCGAATGGGCGACGATGGTCACATCCTTGCCCGCGCGCTTCACATCCGCCTTGCCCAGCGGAATCAGGTATTCGCCGTCGGGCACCTCACCGACATCGCCGTAGTTGATTTCGTTCTCGATGAACACGACCGGATCGTCGTCCCGAATGGCCGATTTCAGGAGGCCCTTCGCATCCGCCGGATTGGACGGCATCACCACCTTCAATCCCGGCACATTGGCCATCCAGTTCTCCAATGCCTGGGAATGCTGCGCCGCCACCCGCGCCGCCGAGCCGCCCGCGCCGCGGAACACGATGGGAACCTTGTACATGCCGCCGGACATGTAGAGCATCTTCGCCGCCGCGTTGACGATTTGATCCATCGCCAGAATCGCGAAGTTCCAGGTCATGAACTCGATGATCGGGCGCAGGCCCGCCATCGCCGCGCCCACGCCAAGCCCGGCGAAGCCCAGCTCGGTGATCGGCGTGTCGATCACGCGCTTGGGGCCGAACTTGTCCAGCATACCCTGGCTGACCTTGTAGGCGCCGTTGTATTCGGCGACTTCCTCGCCCATCAGGAACACGCTTTCGTCGCGCTCCATTTCCTCGCACATGGCCTGATTCAGCGCTTCACGAAAGGTGATTCTGCTCATCGGTTCAGCCCACCTTGCCCGGATAGGGATACGCGCCCGCAATCGGGCTGGCATAAACATCGGTCCACATCTCGGACGGATCGGGCTCCGGCTGCGCCTCGGCGTCCTTGGCGATCGCGTTGACCTCTTTGCGAATCGCCTTGTCCCGCTGCTTGAACTCGTCTTCCGTGGCCAGGCCGGCCTCGATCATCTGCTGTTGCAGGCGGGCGATCGGGTCGCGACCGGTGCGCCATTCGTCCACTTCCTCGCGCGTGCGGTAGGTGGCCGGATCGGACATCGAATGCCCGCGATAGCGGTAGGTGATGGCCTCGACGATGATGGGACCCTGACCGGATCGGGCATGCTCGATGGCTTCTCGCATCTTGCGTTCGACCTCCAGCACGTTCATGCCGTCGATCTGCATGCCCGGCACCTTGAAACTGATGCCACGCTTGAACAGGTGGGTTTCGGCGCTGGCGCGATTGATGGCGGTGCCCATCGCGTACTGGTTGTTTTCCACCACGAACACGATGGGAAGCTGCCAAAGCGCGGCCATGTTGAACGACTCATACACCGCGCCCTGATTGACGGCTCCGTCACCCATGAAACACAGGGTCACGCGGCCGTCTTCCCGATACCACGACGCAAAGCCGAAGCCCAGCCCCACCGGCACCTGTTCGCCGACGATGCCGTTGCCGCCGGCGAAGTTGCGCTCGGCATCAAACATGTGCATCGAGCCACCCTTGCCCTTGACGATGCCGCCCGCGCGCCCCAGCAGCTCGGCCATGATGGCGGTTGGATCGGAGCCGCGCGCCAGTGCATGGCCATGGTCGCGGTAGCCTGTCAGGAATGTATCGGTCGGCTCGGCCGCATGCTGGGCGCCCACGCACACCGCCTCCTGCCCGTTGCACAGGTGGCAGAAGCCGCCGATCTTCTTCAGGCCGTAGAGCTGGCCGGCCTTTTCCTCGAAGCGGCGGATGAACAGCATCATGTCGTGCATGGTGTTCAGGGTTTCGAGCCCGTAGCTGCGCCCCTCGTATGTCAGTCCCTTGGCGGGTTTGCTGGCTTTGCTTTGCCTGGCGGCCATGAAGTCCCCCTTGCGTGTCTCAGGAACGGCGCATGCTGCCCCAGACACGGATGAGCGGCAACCGCAGCGCCGTCGGATGCGGCCGGTGCAAAAGCGACGCAGGTCACGGTGCGATCCGGCTGCGCTGGCCAGCATCGGCCGGCCGCCCTGCGGGGCGAGCAGCGGAACGGGATGGTGCGATCATGGTGCGGATGCTGGAGTTTTCGGAAGGGGAGGTGCTGTTGGATGAGGGCAGCGAGGAAACAGTCGCTTATCTGATTCGGGAAGGCTGGCTGGAGGTGCGGCGCGAGCGCCACGGCGTGGTGACGGTGTTCACGCTGGGGCCGGGCGAGATCGTTGGCGAGCTGGGCCTGACCGGCCTGGCCAGGAGCCGCACGGCCACGGTGGCGGCGTTGACCGACGGAGTGGTGGAAGTGATTGACCGGGGCGCGTTGATTCGTATGGTCAATGGCCCCGGTGATCGGCTCGTGCCGCTGTTGGCGGCGCTGTTGTCGCGCTTGCGGGACGCGCTGGTGGATGAACAGGAGTTGGACGATACCATGATGATGCATGCGCGACTGGAAGGCTTGAACGACAAGTCCCGCCGGGCGCTGTGCAATCGTCCACGCATGATCACGCATCTGCCGTGGGTGTTTGGCGCATGGCGGGGGCCGGCCAGCGTTACCGATCTGTTTCGCCCCCGCGAGCGGGTGGATGTGCGGTTGGGCGGCGACGAACGCATGATTCGCCCCTGCCATGTGCAGATCGAGAGCGATGAGGAAGGAGGCTTGCAGGTGAGGTTGATGAATCATGGCGACTGGTGTGAGCTGGACGGGGCGCGCATCGGACATGGCGCCGCTCCATGCGTGGCGCCACTGGGGGTGGGGGAGCATGAACTGGCCTTCGGGCAAGAGGGAGCCCCGTGGCGTTTTGGCATTCGGGTGCCGGCATGAGTGATCGCCGGCTGGTTTATTCGACCGAATCAGGAAGGCTGGACAAGGGGGCGGCGGCCAGGCGTTCCGACAGGAGATGCGCTCGTGGCCACAAGGCGACAGGCTCGCCGCCGGCAGGCGAGGGTGTGCGGATTCGTCGGGAGAAGAAGGGGCGGGGAGGCAAGACCGTGTGCGTGGTGTATGGCTTGCCGTTGCCGGAGCCCGAGGCCCGGGCGCTCTTGTCGCGTCTGAAACGGCGGCTGGGTTGCGGCGGCGCATGGCGTGAAGGGGTGATCGAGATTCAGGGCGATCATCGTGAGACGTTGCTGGCATTGCTGGAACGCGAGGGTTTCAAGGTGAAGCTGGCCGGCGGCTGATCGCCGCTGGCGTTGCCGCGATGGCGTGGTATCGTGCGCATCGGACGGCGCGGGTGCCGCGGAGCAAGGAGGAAGTGACGATGGACAGGAATGCGCATGGGCCGGACCTGGGTGTCGGGCTCGATGAAATGGACATGAATCCGGAGAGCCTGTATCGGGAAGACATCTATACCGACCGGAAGCTGGGCACGCTTCGCGTGCTGACGCCGGTCAACGACAAGGGCGAGCGCGACGAGACGCGCCCGGTGCGCTATTCCGGTCAGGTTCAGGTGATGACGCCGGCGGGAGCGCTGCCGGTGGCGTTCGAGATCGAGGCGGCGTCGCTGGCCGAGGCTGTGCAGGGCTTTGGCGCCGCCGCCAGGCAAGCCATTGAGGACACAGTGCGCGAGCTGGAAGAATTGCGCCGTCAGACAGCCTCCGGCATCGTTGCGCCGAGCGCCGAGGATATGGGGCGACTCTCCGGGACGGGTGGGGGAGGCATTCTCAAGCCTTGATCGGCCGGGCGCCCGCCCGGTCCCTGGTCTTGTCCGCATCGTTCGGTTCGCGTCCGGTCCGGATGTTTCATTGACATTCCGGTTGCGCCCGACATGATGGGCCGCCGCGCTTGGTCGCGGGTGGGCGGCGCGGGTGCGCGCAGGCCGGACGCGATGGATTCACGAAAGGGGGGGTTGAAACCCTTTTCTCCCGTCCCCAAAAAGCGGAGGGGGTTGAATCGGCGACAGCCCGACCCCATACAGACAACCCATTCAAAACAAAGAGAAGGAGAAGCATACGATGGCAACGAAGGTTCGTCCTTTACATGATCGCGTGATCGTTCGTCGCCTGGACGAGGAAGAGAAGTCCGCCGGCGGCATCATCATTCCGGACACGGCGAAGGAGAAGCCGATCCAGGGCGAGATCATCGCCGCGGGCAACGGCAAGATCCTCGAGAACGGCGATGTGCGTCCGCTGGACGTCAAGGCTGGCGACAAGGTGATTTTCTCCAAGTACGCCGGCACCGAGATCAAGATTGACGGCGAAGAGCTTCTGATGATGCGCGAGGACGACATCCTCGGCGTCATCGAATCCTGACAACGACAAGAGAGGTAACGACGACCATGGCAGCAAAAGACATTCATTTCGGAGAAGACGCCCGCGCCCAGATGATGACGGGCGTGAACAAGCTGGCGGACGCCGTGAAGGTGACGCTGGGCCCGAAGGGCCGCAATGTGGTGCTCGAGAAATCCTGGGGCGCCCCGAACATCACCAAGGACGGCGTGTCCGTGGCCAAGGAAATCGAGCTTGAGGACAAGTTCGAGAACATGGGCGCGCAGATGGTGAAGGAAGTCGCGTCCAAGACCGCCGATGTGGCGGGCGACGGCACGACCACCGCCACCGTGCTGGCGCAGGCCATCGCCAAGGAGGGCGTGAAGGCCGTGGCCGCGGGCATGAACCCGATGGATCTGAAGCGCGGCATCGACAAGGCCGTGGACGCCATCGTGGACGAGCTGGGCAAGCTCTCCAAGGATGTGAAGGACAAGGCGGAGATTGCCCAGGTCGGCACGATTTCGGCCAATGGCGACAAGGAAATCGGCGACATCATCGCCGAGGCGATGGACAAGGTCGGCAAGGAAGGCGTGATCACGGTCGAGGAGGCCAAGGGCCTGGAGACCGAGCTGGAAGTCGTGGAAGGCATGCAGTTCGACCGCGGCTATCTCTCGCCCTACTTTGTGACCGACGCCGAGCGCATGGAGGCCGAGCTGAAGGAGCCGTACATCCTTCTGCACGAGAAGAAGATCTCCAACATGCGCGATTTGTTGCCGGTGTTGGAGAGTGTGGCGCGTGCCGGCAAGCCGCTGTTGATCATCGCCGAGGATGTCGAGGGCGAGGCGCTGGCGACCTTGGTGGTCAACAAGGTGCGCGGCGTGGTGAATGTGGCCGCCGTCAAGGCGCCGGGCTTTGGCGATCGCCGCAAGGCGATGCTCGAGGACATGGCCATTCTGACCGGTGGCAAGGTGATCTCCGAGGAGCTGGGCCTGAAGCTGGAGAACGTTCAGCTGGATGATCTGGGCCGGGCCGGTTCGGTCAAGATTACCAAGGACGACACCACCATCGTGGATGGTGCGGGCGCCAAGGCGGACATTGAGGGGCGCGTGGCCCAGATCCGCAAGCAGATCGAGGAGACGACCTCGGATTACGACAAGGAGAAGCTCCAGGAGCGGCTGGCCAAGCTGGCCGGCGGCGTGGCGGTCATCAAGGTGGGCGCCGCGACCGAAGTGGCGATGAAGGAGAAGAAGGATCGCGTGGACGACGCGCTGCACGCGACCCGCGCGGCCGTCGAGGAAGGCATCGTGCCGGGCGGCGGCGTGGCCTTCATTCGCGCCCGCAACGCGCTGGAGGGTCTGTCCGGCGACAACCTCGATCAGGATCGCGGCATTGCCATCGTGCGTCGCGCGGTCGAGGAGCCGCTGCGCCAGATCGTCGAGAACGGCG
>CAYVBG010000004.1:0-24705 GCA_964449205.1 uncultured Zetaproteobacteria bacterium
GCTGACACTGGATCGCGGCACGACCACCGGTCTGCTGGCGCACGACCAGAACGACATCGGCATTCTGGGGTCGCTGCCGCCGCGCGTGGATCGCGCACTGCTCGCATCCTGGCTCGATCGGATGCAACCGCCGCAAGATGCGTTGCTCGAAGCGTTGCTGTCGGCATTGCCCGACCAACCCCTCTGCACGGTGGATACCGAAACCAAGCGACGCCTGGCCCGGGCGGTGCGCGCGCACTACCACGCCCATCCGGAGGCGTTGGCCATGCAGGCCGGCGTGGACATCACGCCACCCACGATCGAAAACCATCGCAAGGCGGGCTGACCCGCCGCCGCCTCACGGCGTTCCCGCCGGGAGACTGCCGGATGCGCCCCCACGCCCCTGTCCCCTCCACCTGCTTCGCACGATGGGCCGCAGACCATTCCCGGCGCCGTCATGGTGAACAAAACAACAAATCGTTCATTATTTACATCCCGGCCGGTCGCCGATAGCCTGCCCGGCATGCGTCACGCCAAGGATGCCATCCTGGATGCAGCGGATCGCCGCTTCGCCGACTACGGCTACGCCAAAACGGCGATGGCCGAAATCGCCGGAGACGCCGGCATGAGCGTCGGCAATCTGTATCGTCATTTCCGCAGCAAGGACGCCATCGCCGCCGCCTGCGTGGAGCGCCTGCTGCAACGCAAACTGGACGCAGGCCGCGAAGCCGCGCAACAGGAAACAGACGCGCTGGATGCGCTGCGCGCCTTTCTGCGCACGCGGCTGCGCATCGCGCACGCTCACTTCGCGCGCACGCGGCATATGTTCGACATGATGGCGCTGATCAACTTGCGCCATCGCGACCTGTTGCTGGACTACGAAGCCAGGGTCATCGACACGCTGGCCGGCATTGTCGCGCGCGGTGTGAATCAAGGCCGCTTCGCCACCGCAAATGCCCGCGAAACCGCCTACGACATTCATCAGGCCACCTTGCGCTACAACCACCCGCTCCATCTGAAAAACAACGCGCTCGAACGGCTCGAGTCCGATTTGCAGCGGCTGGTTTCGCTGCTGTTTACGGGGCTTGCGCCCCGCCATTCCCACAAGGAGGTTGCATGATGATCGGCAAAAAGAATATGGCGTTCGGTTTTTTCTATTTCCTGACCACGCTGGGGCTGGGCATGTTCCTGGCCAGCAAGTTCAAGCTGCCGCCCGCCGAGCTCGGCGCCTGGCTGCAATCGGGCCAGCATGCCCTGCTCAAGGCCGCGCACGCGCACGGCAATCTGGAGAGCGTGCTGAACATCGTCATCGGCTATCTGCTCTGCCGGCTGAGCCTGGAAGCGTGGATCGCCAAGACCGTCTCCGTGCTGCTGATCGTCGGCGCGCTGTTCCACTCCGGCATGCTGTATCTGGCCGGCGCAGGAGTCGGCGTCGCCGGCACATTGACGCCGATTGGCGGCGTCTCGATCATCGCCGCGATGGCGCTGATGGGCGTTGGCGTACTCAAGCTTCAAACCGTGGACTGACAGGAGGCCAACGATGAACAAATACACCCGACTGATGCTTGCGGCGCTCATCCCGACAGCGAGCTTGGCGCCGGCCGCGTGGGCGGGCGGCTGGCACGGGCATGGCGGCATGGCCATGATGCACCGCGCCGACGCCAACAGCGATGGCAAGGTGACACGGGACGAATTTCTCGCCGCGGCCAAACGGCGCGCCGAGCGCATGTTCAACCATATGGATGTGAATGGCGACGGCGTGCTCGACGTGCGCGACCACGAGGCGCGCTTCTTCGACCGCATGGATGCCAACCACGACGGGGTGGTCAGCCGCGCCGAATTCCGCGCCTTTCACCGCAAGATGCACAAGGCGCGTCATGCGAAAACACACAAGGGAGGCAACGATGACTGAACCCGTGATAGCCGCGAAAGAGCCCAAGGTGTTGGAACTGGAGCCCGGGGAGTATTACTGGTGCGCCTGCGGGCGATCGAAGAATCAGCCCTTCTGCGACGGCTCGCATGAAGGCACGGGCATCACACCGCAACCCTTCACCATCGAGCAGAAACAAACCGTTGCGTTGTGCCAGTGCAAACACACCGGGAATCCGCCGTTTTGCGACGGCAGCCACGAGAACCTTTGAGATGGCGGAGACGCGACTGAACGTGCAGGCGCCGATTGAGCGCCTGTTCGCCAAACGGTGGAGCACCCGCGCCTTCGACACGGAAAAGCCGGTGTCGCGGGAAACGCAAGCCGCATTGCTGGAAGCCGCCCGCTGGGCGCCCTCCTGCTTCGGCGAACAGCCGTGGCGCTTCGTCGTCGCCGACCGTTTCACAGACGAATCCGCCTGGCAATCCGTGCTGCATGCGCTCGCCTCAAAGAACCGGCTCTGGGCGGAACACGCTCCGCTGTTCATCGTCGCCGCCTGTCTGCCGGCATTCTCGCAAACCGGCGCGCCGAACCGCTGGAAGGCCTACGACACAGGCCAGGCCGTGATGCAGCTTTGCCTGCAAGCTGCGGCGCTGGGATTGGCCAGCCATCAGATGGGCGGCTTCGACGCGGATGCCGTCCGCGCCGCGACCGGCATCCCCGAGGACTGCGAGGTGATGAGCGTGACCGCGATCGGCCATCCCGCACCGCCGGAGGCCGCGCCGGAGGATTTCCGGGAGATGGAAACCGCGCCGCGCCAGCGCAAGCCCATCGAGGACATCGCCTTCGCCGGGCGCTGGGGCGAACCTTGTGCGCCGCCCGCCGCCTGCGGCTGGGAAGCGCGCTACCAGGAAACGGCAGCCGAGGAATTGCCGTGGTTCCACGACGGACTGGATGCGGACATCGCCCGCGCGCTCGATGAAACCGGTTTGCGCGAACGCGCCGGAGCGATGAAACTGCTCGATCTCGGCTGCGGCCCCGGCACACAGGCCGTGGCATTGGCCGCACGGGGATTCGACGTGACCGCCAGCGACATCTCGCCCTCGGCCGTGGAAACCGCGCGCGCCCGCGCGAATGCGGCCGGCACACCGGTACGTTTTCTGGTGGACGACATCCTCAACACCCGTCTGGAGGGCGTGTTCGACGTTATCGTGGATCGCGGCGTGTTTCACTGCTTTGCGGAAGACCGGGATCGCCGCGCGTGGTTCCGCAGCATCGACCGCCTGCTCGCGCCCGATGGCGTGCTGCTGCTCAAATGCTTCCATAAGGACGAAACCCGCGAGCAGGGACCGCCATCCCGGCTGGACGAAGCCGACATTCGCGCCATGGTGCCCGGATTCGACATTGTGCATGCCTGGGAGTCGGTGTTCCCGTCGTCCGCCATCGAGCCACCGCCCAAAGCGCTGTTTTGCATTCTGAAACGACGGGACGCGCCCTGATCGCCGCAGCCGCCCCCTGTCTGGCGCGCCCGCACCCGATGCCGCCGTGGGCATGATGGTGGACGGTCGCTGGGTGGCCGGCGACGACCTGTGTGCGACCCGTGAGGACGGCGCGTTCGTACGCGCCGAAACCCGTTTTCATCACCGCATCGGCGACCCGGATTTTCCCGCCGAGGCGGGGCGCTATCATCTCTATGTGAGCCTCGCATGTCCATGGGCGCACCGCACGCTCATCATGCGGCGGATCAAGGGGCTTGCGCGCCTCGTCCCCGTGCATGTCGTCCATCCGCACATGCTGGAAGACGGCTGGGAATTCCGTCCCGACCCCGAGCCGCTGTATGGTCTGCGCCACCTGCGCGAACTCTACGCCCGCGCCGATCCGTGCTACACCGGCCGGGTGTCCGTGCCCTGCCTGTGGGACGCCGAACGCCAGACCATCGTATGCAACGAATCCAGCGAAATCGTCCGCATGTTCAATACGGCCTTCGACGCGCTCACCGGCAATCGGGAGGATTGTTACCCCGAAGCCTTGCGAGCCGAAATCGACACCATCAACGCCTTCGTTCAACAGCAGGTGAACAACGGCGTCTACCGCTGCGGCTTCGCCACGACACAAGCGGCGTACGACGAGGCGTTCGATACGCTGTTCGCGGCGCTCGATCAACTGGAGACGCGGCTCGCCGACCGCCCATTTCTGGCTGGCGAACGACTGACCGAGGCGGACATTCGGCTGTTCCCGACCCTGATTCGTTTTGACGCGGTCTATCACGGCCATTTCAAATGCAACCGCAACCGCATCGCCGACATGCCCCGCCTGCGCGGTTGGCTGAACCGTCTGTGGCGCATGCCGGCCTTTCGCGACACCACCGACTTCCACCACATCAAGCAGCACTACTATGTCAGCCATCCTTCCATCAACCCGACCCGCATCGTGCCCAAGGGCCCGCGCATGGAGTCGGACGATCCGACATCGCCATACCCGCCCGGGCCGCCCCCCGCAACCGGCGCGAACACCGCATGACCGCACGCATGCCGACATGGTTTCTCGCCCACGGAGCGCCGACTCACCTGCTGGGCGACCACCCCGTCCGCGATTTCTGGCAATGCCTGCCCGACCACCTGCCGCAACCTCCCCGGGCAATTGTGTGCCTCTCGGCCCATTGGCTGACCGATGCGCCCTGTCTGGCCGGCCAGGTCGCCACGCCACAAATCCAGTACGACTTTCATGGATTCCCCGAAGCGCTGCACCATGTCCGGTGGCCGCTCAAGGGAGATCCGGACACGGCGCAATGGCTGAGGGCATGGCTGCGAGACGCCATTCCCGATCTGGAGGAAGCACCCGACCGCCCCTTCGATCATGGAGTATGGGTTCCGCTCGTCGCTGCCTGGCCGGTGCCACCCTTCGCCATTTACCAGCTTTCGCTGTGCCCGCGCCGGGGCACGCAGTGGCATCTGGAACTGGGGCAGCGCTTGGCGGCCCTGCGTGACCAAGGCGTGTTGCTCATCGGCAGCGGTGGCCTGGTGCACAACCTCTCCCGAATCGACTGGTGCTCCCGGCGCGGCAAGGCCGTCTCTTGGGCGGATGCATTCATGCAGGCATGGAAACACGCCCTCGCCCGGCAAGACGCCAACACCCTGTGCCAGCCCTGGTCGTTGCCACACGGACGCGACTGCGTCCCCACCATCGAACATTATCTTCCATGCCTGATCGCCTTGGGTGCCGGCGAGGGCGATCCTGTCCGGCCACTCCACGAAGGCTGGGAATACGGTAGCCTGGCCCTGCACAGCTACGCTTTCGGGTCGGCAGGCGCAGGCTGAAAGGAGAACGCCATGGGACGCATTCATCGCTATGCGGGCAGGCATGTCGTCGTCGAGTTCGAGCTGGCGCGTTGCATCCACACCGGCGATTGCACCCGCGCATTGCCCGCGGTGTTCGACCCCCGGCGCCAGGGCCCTTGGGTGCACCCGGATGGCGCGGCGAAGGAAGACATCGTGCGTGTCTGCGCCGCCTGCCCCACCGGGGCGTTGCGCGCGCGCGACTCCGCCTCGGGCGCCTTGCTCCACGAATGTCCGCCCCGAAACGAGGTGCGCGTGATGGCAAATGGCCCGCTGTATGTCTGCGGAGCCATGACAGTCAACGGAGCGCCGGAACCCGTGTTCCGCGCCGCGTTTTGTCGCTGCGGGCGTTCGTCGAACATGCCGTGGTGCGATGCATCCCACCGCCAGGGATTCCAGGACGCAGGCCGGGTGATTCTGGCCGGTTCCTTTGAACGTTTGGCAGCCCCCGCCACGGGCGTTCTCGACATCCGCTTCCGGCCCGGCGGCTCGCTGAAGATCAAAGGGCCGTTTCTGCTCGTGGATGGCGACTCGCAAGCCCGGGGCTGGTTCGGCCGCGCATCCTTCTGCCGCTGTGGGGCGAGCCGGCTGAAGCCGTTTTGCGACAACAGCCATCGCACGCTGGATTTCCATGACTGATGGCCCTGCGGCCCGTATCATCGCACCCACGCACGCCGCTGACGGGCGCATCCTGATGGCGTCCTTGCATTTCCGGCGCGCCGGCCATATTATTGTTCTCTAATATACCTGCAATGGAGGTTTGCAATGCCGATTTATGAATACCATTGCGATGCCTGCGGGCACGAATTCGAAACGCTGGTCATGCGTCGGGACGAGCAGGTTCGTTGCCCCCAATGCCGGAGCGACGCCCTGCACAAGCGCATGTCCGCTCATGCCGTGGGCGCCAGCGCTGGCGACGCCGCCTGCGGAGATGCCTGCGCGCCCGCGCCGGCTTGCGGCGCTGGCGCCTGCCCGGCCTGCCAATGACCCGCCGGCCCACGTTGTTCGACGCCGTGGGCGGCCTGCCAACGCTGCGGCGCGTGCACCGGCGTTTCTACGACAAGGTGTACGCGCACCCGTGGCTGGGCCGGTTTTTCGCCGGCCACAGTCAGGAGGCCATCGAATTCCGGCAGACGCAGTTCATGGGCCAGAAGATGGGCGGCCCGATCCGCTACACCGGCAAGGCGCTGGAACTCGCCCATCGCCGCATGTATATCCCCGATGAACTGCTTGCGCTGCGCCAGCGACTCCTGCGCGAGGCGCTGGAGGAAGAAGACGTCGATCCGGCGTGCATCCAACGCTGGCTGAAGATCGACCATGCATTCTGGAAGCAGGTGCGCAACGAATCACTGGACGCCTTCCGCACCATCGACCTGAAATACGAACAGCCGCTCGTCGTGCCGAATCCCGACGCCCGGCCACCGCATTGATGCAATACCAAAACCTGGGCGACGACCTGCGCATCAGCCGCATCGGCCTCGGCACCATGACCTGGGGCGAGCAAAACACGGCCGAAGATGCCTTCCGGCAAATGGATGACGCGCTGGACCACGGCGTCAACTTCTTCGACACGGCCGAACTCTATGCCATTCCGCCGCGCGCGGAGACCTACGGCGCGACCGAAAGCATCATCGGCCGCTGGCTGAAACGCACCGGAAACCGCGACCGCATTGTGCTGGCCAGCAAGGTCTGCGGGCCGACCGACTGGTGCCCCCACATCCGCGGTGGCCGGGCGCGGCTGGACGCGGACAACATCATCGCGGCCTGCGAAGGCTCGCTGCAGCGGCTGCAAACAGACTGGATCGACCTGTATCAGGTGCACTGGCCCGATCGCAACACCAACTTCTTCGGCCGCATGGGCTACCGCCACGATCCGGACGAACAGTCCACACCCATCGAGGAAACCCTGGAGGCGCTCGACCGCCTGGTGCGGGCCGGCAAGGTGCGATACGTTGGCGTATCCAACGAAACCCCCTGGGGACTGATGCAATACCTGAAGCTGGCGGAACGCCAGGGGCTGCCGCGCGTGGTATCGATTCAGAACCCCTACAATCTGCTCAATCGCAGCTTCGAGATTGGCCTGGCCGAAATCGCCTGTCGCGAAAATGTGCCGCTCCTGGCCTATTCTCCGCTGGCCTTCGGCACGCTCTCGGGCAAATACCTGAGCGGCGCCCGCCCCGAACATGCGCGACTGACCCTGTTCCCGCATTACACGCGCTACAGCGGCGAGCAAGCCGTGTCGGCCACGGCCGCATATGTCCGGCTGGCGCGCGAACACGGTCTGGATCCGGCCCAAATGGCGCTGGCCTTCGTGCTGCATCAACCCTTCGTGGGCAGCTGCATCATCGGGGCCACACGCATGGAACAGTTGCGCGTGAATATCGCCAGCATCGACGTATCGCTTTCCAGAGACGTTGTCGAAGGCATCGAGGCCATCCATCGCCGCTGCCCGAATCCCGCTCCATGATGCGCCCGTTGCCGGCCCGGGGCTGCTATAGTGGATGACATGAGGTTTCCCCGACCGCTGCGCGGGCAACTGATCGCGCTTCTGGAACGCGCCCGCCGGCAACAACGGCTGCCCGCGCCCGCGCCCAGACTGGCCGCCGCCCTGGTGCACGACTTCACCCGTCTGTTGGTCGAGCCAGCCCGCAAGCGCACGGTCATGCGATGGCGGCTGGTCAGCCGCGAGCATCTGCATCGGCATGTCATCACCATCCGCTGCCCCGACCAGGCCTTCTATCTGGACGCCATCAAGGGCTATTTCGTTCGCCAGGGCATCCAGCCGCTGGAGCAGCAAACCTTGGTGCTGCACCTTGAGTGCAGCGAGTCGGGCTGCATCACCAGCCTTGGCATGCCGGACGCCGAACGCCCGGGGCATATCATGCTCATCGCCATCCATGTTTCGGCCACGCTGGCACCGGATGGTGCGCGCATCGCCCGCGATCTGGATGCGGTGCTGCATGCGGTGGACGCCTCGGTTCGCGATTTTCCGGCCATGCTCGACCAACTGCGGCAGGCCGCCGATGCGCTTGAGGCGCACGATGAGGAAGCCGCCCGGCTGTTGCGCTGGATGATGGAGGATCGGTATCTGTTTTTCGGGCTGCGCATCACCCGTGCCGACACGTCCGGCGAACGCCGGCTGGGGCTGTTCCGCAACCGGCGCGTGCTGGATCGCGTGGCCCGCGGCCTGGCCGGCGAACTCGCCAGCCTTCCTCCGCGCGATACGCCGGGCCTGGAGTGGCTCCATCTCCCGGCGTCGCAACACTACCTGTACAGCGCCGCGGCGCTGGAAGTGGCGCGCATGGTCTGGACATCGAATCACCAGCGGTTCGAGGGGGTGCTTCTTGGCCATCTCTCACGCAGCGCGCGCCATGCCAATGCCAGCAGCGTGCCGGTGCTGCGCGGTTATTGGGAGCGCCTGCTGGATACGCCCCTGATCCGTCATTCGGCCTTCTACCGCCGTGAAATCCGGACCCTGTTCGACCGCTTGCCCAAGCCGTTGTTGCTGGCCACCCCGGTCCGCGACTGGATGCGACCGCTCAAGCAAATGGCCGATCTCAGCGGCCCGCTGCAAACCCACACGGCCATCCTCGCTCCGGCGCCGGGCCTGATGCGCGTGGTGCTGGCCAACCTCCCGGCCGACCGCTTCGGACCCAACGTCGCGCGGCAGATCGACGCCCGCCTGCGCGAGCACGGCATGCAGGCATGCGGACGCGAATCCATTGGCATCGGCAACCGGCGACTGCTGTTGATCTCCTGTCTCTGCGATGGCGAGCCGGACACGCACGCCGTCGCCCGCGCAGTGCAGGAATCCGTCATCTTCTGGAAGGATCGGGCCAAGGCGCGGGTGTTGGCCCAAGCGCGGCAACTGAACGTGCCGGCCATGCTGGCGCGGCTGGAACGGCTGCCGCCCATCTATCAGGAACTGTTTCCGCCGGAGCAATTCATCCCCGACATGCGCGCGCTGGACTGGGTGCGCGAACATCGACGCACCCGCGTCCATGTGCGCAAGGCCGCCGACGGCGTGGATATCCACATCTTCACCGCGCGGCCGCAACCGTTGGGCAACCTCGTGGCCACCATTCAGCATTTCGGACTCACCGCCATGAGCGAGGCCGTGGTGAGTTTCCCGGAAGGCAATGAAACACTCTACCTGAGCAGCCTGCAATGCGCCCGTCCCGGAACTGTCGCGCCCGAGGAGATCGGACGCCTCTCGCTGGCGCTCGACCATGTGCTCAACGACGAGGCCGACGATGAACCGGTCAACGAACTGGTGCTCACCGCCGCGCTCGATATCTCGCAGGTGGCCGTCATCATCGCCCTGCGCAATCATCTGGTGCAGCTGATGCCCGACGCCGCACCGCTGATGCTCACCCAAATGCTGCGTGCCCACCCGCGCGCCGCAGCCTGCCTTTACCGCATGTTCGAGGCCCGCCATCGGCCGGCCATGCCAGCCGCCTATGAGGCCCAGGCGCGGCTGGACTTCGACAAGGCGATGGAACAAATCACCAGTCTCACCCACGATCGCTGGTTCCGCGCCCTGGCCGAGCTGGTGGAAGCCGGCATGCGCACCAACGCCTTCGCCCGCGAAGCGGGCGAGCCCGTGGCCATCAAAATCGACCCCGCCCGCCTGAGCTTCGCGCCCAAGCCCGTCCCATGGCGCGAAATCTTCGTGCATGGCGTGCATGTGGAAGGCGTGCATCTGCGCGCCGGCCCCGTCGCGCGCGGCGGCTTGCGCCATTCCGACCGGCCGGCGGATTTCCGCACCGAAGTGCTGGAACTGATGGCCACGCAAGTCGTCAAGAACGGCCAGATTGTGCCCACCGGAGCCAAGGGCGGCTTCGTCACGCGCGGCGGCGCAGGGTCGGCGTTCGTCCGCGAGCAATACCGCGTGTTCGTGCGCGCGCTGCTCAGGCTCACCGACAATCTGGTGCATGGCGAAGCCGAACCTCCGCCGGGTATCCGCATTCATCCGGACGACATCGGCGACACCTATCTGGTGGTCGCCGCAGACAAAGGCACGGCGCGGTTTTCGGACATCGCCAACGA
This sequence comes from uncultured Zetaproteobacteria bacterium, assembly GCA_964449205.1. Taxonomy (GTDB): domain Bacteria; phylum Pseudomonadota; class Zetaproteobacteria; order Mariprofundales; family Mariprofundaceae; genus JALVTX01. The sequence goes on from CAYVBG010000004.1 coordinate 10,231, forward strand.
AGAGGCCCGGCTGGCCGGATTCTGGCTCGACGACGCCTTCGCCAGCGGCGGCGGCCACGGATACGACCACAAAGCCATCGGCATCACAGCCCGGGGCGCCTGGGTGTGCGCCGCCGAGCACTTCCGCACGCTGGGCGTGAACGCATGGCGCGACCCCATCACGGTGACGGGTATCGGCGACATGAGTGGCGACGTGTTTGGCAACGGCATGCTGCTGAACCCGAACCTGCGGCTCGTGGCGGCCTTCAACCATCGGCATATCTTCCTCGATCCCGAACCGGACACAACGCGCGCCTTCGCCGAGCGCCGCCGCCTGTTCGAGGCCCGGCTCGGCTGGGACAGCTACGACACCGCCATCATCAGTCCCGGCGGCGGCGTGTTCGACCGCACGGCCAAGCGCATTCCGCTGGCGGAATCCGTCCGGCGCGCGCTGGGAGTGGAGGAAACCGTGCTCTCCGGCGAGGCATTGATCCGCGCCATCCTCGCCGCGCCGGTGGACATGCTCTACAACGGCGGCATCGGCACCTATGTGCGCGCCAGCCATGAAACCGACGCCCAGGTGCGCGACCCGGCCAACAACGCTGTTCGCATCAGCGCGCGCGAACTGCGCTGCAAGGTGGTCTGCGAGGGGGGAAACCTGGGCTTCACGCAAGCCGCGCGCATCGAATACGCGGCGGCGGGCGGACGCATCAACACCGATGCCATCGACAACTCGGCCGGCGTGGACATGTCCGACCACGAAGTGAACCTGAAGATTCTGTTGTCGGACGTCACCGGCATCCCGCTGCCCTCCGGCCGACGCAACCGGCTGCTGGAATCCCTGACCGAAGCGGTCACCGCGCAGTGCCTGGAAGACAGCCTGCATCAGTCACGGGCCCTGTCGCTGGCCGAACGCGAGGCGGCCGCCTTCCCTCCGCGCATGCAACGGCTTCGCGACGCCCTGCTGAAGGAAGGGCGGCTGGATGACGCCACCGACCCCGGCATGCACGAGGAAGGCGCGCTGGCGTTGCGACCGCAACTGGCCGTGCTGCTGGGGCACGAAAAAAACCGCATCCACGAGCATTTGTCGGCCTGTTGTTTCGAGCAGCAAACCGGCTTCCGCGAAACACTGCTCGAACACTACTTTCCCGCCGCCATCCGCCGGCGTTTCCGTGCCATGATTCCCCGCCACCCGCTGGCGGCCGATATCGTCCACACCATGGCCGCCAATCATGTGCTGAACCATCTGGGGCTGGGTTCGGTGCACCATCTGGGAACCTTGCTCGAACGACCGACCGGCGAGATCGTGCAGGGGCTGATGGCGGCGGAATACATGCTTGATGCAGCCGGCCTGCGCGAAGCCATCTGGCAACAGGTGGACGATGTGGACATCGCCTGCACCATGCAGCGCGAGCTGCAGGAGCACCTGATGCGCTTCGCCGAGGAACTGTTGCGCACCACGTCCATCGCCGGCATCACGCGCGAATGGATGCGACGCCAGCGCACCGGTCTGAGGCATTTCCGGCGCTCATTGGCGGCGCGCGGCATCGGCGGCATGGAAAGCAGTCGATTCCTGCGACTGCTCAAGACCGTCGGTCAGGCCGGTCTGGCCACCGAACACGCGGCCCATCTGGCGGCCATGCCGGAGCTGGCCCAGACCGCCACCGCCATCCATATCGCCAGCATGCAACCAACGCCGCTGACCCGTTGTCTGAAGGCCAATCAGGCCTGTCTGCACCTGCTGCCGTTCCGCGAGGCCGAAGCGCAACTGCGCAGCGCCGGCTGGGGCGGGGCGGAAACCCATGACCTGCGCCGCGAATGGCTGCACCGGCTGGCCATGCTCAAGCGCCAGGCCATGATTCAACTGCTGGCCTCGCGCCATCGCGATCTGGTGCGTGCCGGAGAGGCGCTCTGGAGCGAACACCGCCACTGGCGCGGCATTCAGGCATTGCGCGCTGAAATGACCGCCCAAGCGGAGGGAAACGGCACGCCGATGCGACTGATGCTGATGCTCACCCGCTTGGAAACGCTGATCATGGACGCATCACCCTCCGGGTGAGGCCGACCCCGCCCGGCCGGCCAGCGCCCGAATCTCCCGTCCCAATGTCCGCAACAGTCGCCAGGCCTGACGCAGCCGCTTGCGGATGAACTGGCACCGGACACAGCCCTCGCCATCGGCGATCTGGCGACGCACATCCTCGCGCGGCACGATGGTTTCGCGCCAGAAATCCAGCCGGGCGCGAACATCCGGCATCATGCGCGCAAACAGGCGCTCGGCCAGAAACGGCACGACCTCGTGCGCCATCACGCGCGAAAACAAGGCCCGCTCGCGCCAGTCCATGCGCGGGCGCAGCGCGGCCAGGCAAGCCTCCGGCACGGGCGCGCCCAGATGCGCCCGCACCCAGGCCAGGGCATAAAAGCACGGACGCTCCAGCCGAAGGCCCCGCGCCCGCGCGAGCACCGCATCCCATTCGCCCGCCGCATCCACCCGCCGAACCAGCAACGCGATGTCCCACAACCAGATCAGTCGCTCAAAGGAATGTTTCATGGCATGGAAACACAGATACGGCAGCAACAGATCCGGAGGCGCAAGCAACGCCGGCTCGCCAGCCAGACGTCCCGGCCGGGCACATGCGAAGAAATCGTCCGCGCGCAGCGGAGTCAGCCGCTCCCATGCGCGAATGCGATCCGCGTCCAGCGGGTCGGTGTGCAAATCCAGCAACGCGCCATCATCGCGCAACAACAATCGGGGATGCCCCGGCAGAGGGCGGAAACCGAGGCCAACAGCCGCCTCAAGCGCCGCCTCCGCATCCGCCTCGCGCACCAGCAGGTCGATATCCGTTTGCGGTCGCATCGCGGGCGTGTCATACAGCGTCTCGGCCAGACTCGCACCGCGCAGCACAAAGCAGGGCACCTCGCATTCACGCATCTCCGCCAGCAGCTCGCCAAGCGCCCGCCGTTGCCTGAGCGCCTGCGCTGCCTGCATCCGCAAGGGCCGCCGGACATGCGACTCCAGAATCGCCGGCGACACGGCGCCGCGCCCCTCCAGCGCATGCCACAGGCATGCGCCCACGCCCTCCTTCCAGGCATGGACCCACAATGCATCGTCCGCGCCATCCGCCGCACCGCCCGCAAGCAGGCGACAGCATCGCGCCCGAAGCGCCTCGGGCGATGTCTTGCCAGCATTCATGGATGCAACTATACTGGCTCGCTGGCAAAAGCCGAACCGAATCGTTCACGGCAAGGAGCAGGCACATGAACACGCAGGGAATGAACGACAAGGAGACCACGCCCGCCCACGCCCGGGAAAGCGCCGACGAAGCCATGCGCGCGCGACGCCGTTTGCTGAAGCTGGGCGCGTATGTGCCGCCGGCCGTGCTGGGCATGATGATTCTGGGCGGTTTGCCCCGCAACGCCGAGGCCGTGGTGGGCTCCTGCGCGCCCTCGGCCTGCCAGCCCTGCATCGACATGAACAATCCAAACCTGCCGCCCAAAAAGCGCAACAAGAAGCGCAAGCAATGCAACAAGAAACGCGCCTGCTTCCAGCGACCGGGCGGTTGCGCCCCCAAGTGCGCCAAGGGTTGAGCGAACTATAACCCGCGATCCTCGCGACGGCATGGCCGCCATGACGTCCGCATCCCGGCTCGCGCCGGAAATCATTCCCCTGCCCGATGGCGAACTGGCTGTTGTCGAACCCACATCCGATGCCGGCCTGCTGCTGACACTGACCGGAACCGGGCATCGCGCGGAGTTTCACGGCATCTTCGCGCAACGGCTCATGCAGGCAATGGCCGGCGCATCCGCTCCCGAACACCGAAGCATGCTCCATGCACTGTTTCAGCCGTGGCTGGCCACCCACCCGTGGCTGGCCACGCTGGCAAAGGCCATACCGCGCCGCACCGGGGTCTGCCCCGATGCACTGATTCTCGGCACAGGGCTGGGCATGCTGTTCGTCGAAGTGACCGACCGCTGCAACGAGCAATGCGTGCATTGCTATGCCGAAGCCGCGCCGGAACGCGCCAACCGGCTGTCACTGGCCAACATCGAACACGTGCTGCGCGCCGCCAGCAAACTGGGCGATCCGGCCGTGCAGTTCACCGGCGGCGACCCGCTGATTCATCCGGACATCGTCGAAGCCGTGGCGCTGGCCCGGAACATGGGCTTCGGAACCATCGAGATCTACACCAACGGTCTGGCGCTCGGCGCCGACATGCTCGCGCGCCTGGCGCCGTATCAGCCGCGCCTGGCCTTTTCGGTCTATGCCCGCGCCCCGGCCGTCCACGACGCCATCACCCGGGTTCCGGGCAGTCTCAAGCGCACGCTGCGGGCGATGCGCCGGGCGCGCGAGACCGGTTTTGCGGTGCGCGCCAGCGTCATCGTCATGCCCGAAAATCGCGGGCTGGAGGGCGACACCATCCGCATGCTGCAACAGGACATCGGACTGGATGCCGACGACATCGGGCTGGATGTGGTGCGCAGCGCCGGCCGCGGACGCTTCATGCAGGGTTATCAACCGGACACCGGGGCACTGGATGCCGGCCACCGTCCTGCCGGGCGGGATGAACACGACGCACCCGATCCCCGCCGCCGGGGCAAGCTTTGCGTGGCCGCCAACGGCGATGTTCACCCCTGCATCTTTTCCCGCGCCATCACATTGGGCAACATCCGCCAGGCACCGCTGGACGCCATCGTCCGCAATCCGCGAACACGCCCGCATATGGCTCCATCCGCCGCGCGATGGGAGTCTTGCCGGCGCGGCCTGAGCTGCGCCGACTGCCAGGCCATCGCTTATGCCTTGGGCGCGGGCGACGCATCCGGCGAATCCCCATCCCTTGGAGCCCGGCATGCCGCTGCCTGAATACCCGCTGAAGGTCGAAAACCTGTTGTGTCAGGAACTGGAAGGACTGGACGAAGTCGTCTATGTGCAGCCGGAAGACGGCGCGAGCTTTTCGCTCAATCCCACCGCCGCGGCCATCCTCGATCTGTGCGACGGCAGCCGGACGGCCGATGACCTGGCGGCCATCCTGCACGAAACACTGGGCGCGGATATCAAGCAGGCCCGCGCCGACGTGAACGCCATCCTGGCCGAGTTCGTGGACTACGGCCTGATCTACATGGCCGATGACGACGCGGAGGACTGATCGCCGGGACTGGACGCGGCGCATCGCCATCGGTGGTCTGAACATTGCCGTCACCTGCCGGGCCCGAGCCTGCCTCGGCGCCGTGGCCGCGCTGACGCAACAGTTCCCCGCACCGCCTGAATCCACCCCCGCGAACACACCCCGTCTGCGCTTTTCGCTGGAGGAGGATCACGACCGCTTCCGCCTGACGCTGAACGGCACAACCCTGTGGCAGGGGCCGGACGCCGGCGAAATCGTCGCCGCCTTCGAATTCCATTTCTACAACCACGTGATTCGGGCATTGTTCCCGCCGCTGTTGAGCCTGCATGCGGCCACGGTGATGGACGGCGGATGCCTGTTCACCTTCGCCGGCAGCTCCGGCGCGGGCAAATCCAGCCTGTGCACGGCAGCACTGCTTGAAGGCGCGCAATACGTCAGCGATGAATTCACGCTGCTGGACGAAGACGGAAGGATTCACCCGTTTCCGCGTCCGCTGCAATGGGACGGCTGCGCGCATCCGGCGTTCACGCATGCCGACATGCGCGCGGCAGGCTTCCGCCGGGACGAATATCGCTTTCCGGGCCACGACGGCATCGTGCGCCGCTCGCTGCTCTGGCAACCGCCCAAGGTGACGCCAGCCGGCGCCCGGGCGGGATGGATCTTCCTGCCCCGGCATCATGCCAACGCGCCGGCGGCGCATCTGGAACGATTGAACAGGGCGCAAGGCGTGATGGAGCTGGCCGCCCATGTGCACCAGCATCTGGAGGCCGGCGAGCGCATCCGACTGCTGCACCAGCGTCTGCCCGGCGACACCGTCGTCCATCGCCTGCATTTCTCCGACTGCCGCGCCGCCTGGCGCGCGGCCAGGGATCTGGCGAACACGACCGCCGCCGAGGGCGTCAGTCCGTAAACCCCTCCCGCCAGCCCCGCCAGGTTTCCTGCAGCATCGCACGGTTCGCCGCGCCATCGCTCGCATCCCACGCGCCCGGACACAGACAGGCCGGATCCTCGCGCCACCAGCGCCATGCGCGCCACAGGTCGCGCGGCAAGTCCCGCCATGCCATGCGGTGGCGCGCCCACGCCGGCGCATGGTAGGCGTTGCCCACCATCCGCACATAGCGCATGCGGGATTGCTGGAGCACGCATTCCTCCAGCCGCGCGTCCCCGGCGCAGATGCGCCAGTACGCGGGCAGGAATCCCGCGCCATCGGCCTCGGCCGCGCACATCCAGCCCGAAGCGCGGCGGTTGACCTCCATCAGCCACCAGATGCCATCCTCGCCCTGCTTGCATTCCACCTCCGCAAATCCCTGCCAGCCCAGCGAAGCCATCAGCTCACACGCCCCCTCATACAGTTCGGGAATCCACTCCGCCCGCGCCTCGGTGGTTTCTCCGAACGGCCCGAAACGCGCCCTGGCCACGGCCAGCCTGCGGCCGGTGAAGCCGCGCACGGGCCGTGAGTCCGCGTCCAACAACAGCATCGCCGTCGCCATGCGGTGCACCGGGCCGTCAATCCACCGCTGCACCGCGACTTCCTCGTCGGCCGCATGGTTCGCATCGTGCGCCGCCACATGCCGGCGAAGCGCCTCGGGATTCTCCAATCGCACATGCTCGTGACGAAACACCTTGAGCAGGCAGGGCCACGGAAACTCCCGCGCCCGCGTCGCCAGTTCGCCCCAGCGCACATGCATCGTGTCCACGGCGCGCACCGCTCCCCACCGGCCAACCGGTGCCTCCGCCGCTTTCCAGGTGGCTTCATCCACACTGAGCAGCCTCAAGCCCAGCGCGCGCAACGCATCGCGATATTCGGCCGTGAACTCGGCCGTATCCTCGTAGCCCGGCAGCCACACGCCGGCCAAGTGCCCGTCGCGCACCGCCCGCGCCACCGCCCGCATCAGAAACGCGCCATACACCGAATCCGTGTCCGGCAGACGCACCACGCCACGCACATGGCGACTGCGCTCAACCCAAGGCGCATCCACCCCCTCGGGCATCGTGCCGATCACCGGGATCCCGGCGCGACCGGCGGCCTGCGCCAAGGCAAACCATTGCGAATCGTGCACGTCCTGCACGATCAGCGGCATGTCGCTCACGATGTCCTCAATCGCATCGCCAGCGGCATGCCGGCCAGCGCCACCACGGCACAGCCGAAAAACGCGGCCTGGAAACCGGCGCTCTGCACCACCTGCCCGCACACGCCGATGCCCAGCGCCGCGCCCGCGCCAAAGCCCGCCGCCGCATACCAGCCTTGCGCGCTCACCTGCCGGGATTCGGGCGCATAGCGACGCACCCAAGTGATGGCATTGACATGGAAGGCCGCAAAACTGGCCGCATGCAGCAGTTGCAGGCATGCCAGCGCCCAAGCGGCGTGGGTCAGGCCAATGCCCGCCCAACGCAACGCCGCCAGGCCCAGACACAACGAGAGCATGCGCGCCGGCGCGGCAGCGGCCACCGGCCGCGACCAGCCCCACATCAGCACGATCTCCGCCAGCACGCCCAGCACCCAGAAACCGCCCACCATCCAGCCATCCCACCCCAATCGCAGCAGATACAGACTGTAGAATCCATAATATGCCCCATGCGAAGCCTGCATCAAAAAGCTGACCAGCAGCAGTCTTCCGAACGATCCGGCATACGCCGTGCGCGGCATGCGCGCCGTGGCCGCCCGCGCGCGCTGTTCGGGGAACCCCAACGCCGCCAGCGCCGTGATCAGCAACAGTGCCGCCAGCCACTGCGGCAGCAGGGCCGCGTGTCCGTCCGCCAGCCATGCGCCGCCCGCCAGCGAAGCGATCACGAATCCCACCGACCCCCACACGCGCAAGCGCCCGTATTCCGCCAGCGCCGCCTCGGACACCGCCACCGACAGACCGTCGGCAAACGGCAGCACCACCGCCCACAAACACCCGAAAGCCAGCACCGTCAGCGCCAGCACCCACGGCGCGGGCGCCAGCGGCATCAGCAAGGCCAACACGGCGCTGCCCAACCCCGCCGCGAACACCACCCCCGACACATGCCGCACCTGATCCAGCGCCCGGCCGGCCAGCGGCGGCGCCAACACCTTGGCCAACGACAACAGACCCGTGAACAACCCCACCTGGGCCACGTCGAGCCCCCGGCCAGCCAACCACACCGGAAAGAACGGCAGAATCAGCCCCATGGCGGCAAAATAAGCCGCATAAAAGCAGCCAATGGCATAAAGCGCGCGGGCCGGAACCATGCCGCCAAGCATAACCGTCCCCGCCCGTCCGCGACACCGGCGCTTGCGCTTTGGTCGTCCTTGCCAAGGATTGCGAGCATGTTTGCACGCCGTGCGCTGTTCATCGCCATCCTCGCCAGTCTGCTCACCGGTTGCGACATGAACCCCATCGGCATCGATCTCGCGCCCGGCTGGCAGGCGCGCTCGGTGGTCGCCTGGCGGCATGTGCGGCCAGACATGCTGGCCTTGTCGCCCTCCGGACGCTGGCTGTATGTCAGTTGCGAAACACGCGCCAGCATGATGGCGCCGAGCCTGGCCGCCATCGACCTCAAGAGGGGGCATCACTCCTTCCTGCTTTATGGCCTGATGCGCGCCGACGGCCTGAAGTTCGCGCCCGACGGCAGCCTGTGGGTGGGCGAGGAATTCCCCGGCGGCCTCATCTGGCGCATCGCCCAGCCCGACAAGCTGCCCGTCGAACAAAAAGTGGATCGCGCCCGCCTGACCGCCAGCCACCCGGCCATCGCGCCGCTGGATTTCGCGGGCCGCTTTGCGCACGAAGGCATCGCCTTCTCACCGGACGGACGCTTTGCCTGGCTGGCCGATGAACACGAGCACGGCGCGCTCTACCGGCTGAACCTGCGCACACGCCAACTGGCCTGGCTGACCGATGCGGGCTGGCGCCCGGCAACCGCCGCATCGCGCGCCACCTTGCGCCCGCGCGCCTTCAACCGCATCGAGGATATGGAAACCCTGCCCGATGGCCGGGTGCTGATGGCCGAGACCGGCACGGGGCGCATTCTGGCGCTGGACGACACGGGCCGGAAACCACGCGTCAGCGTCTTTCTGGCCGATGCCCGCATCCCGCATCCGGACAACCTGGCCTGGGACAAACACCGCCGCTGGCTGTGGATCACGAACGACGACACGCCTTCATCGCTCTGGGCCTGGGACGGACGGCGGGTGTTTCGCGTGGCGCAACACGCGCATGCCGAGATCACCGGCGTGCTGGCCGTGGGCCGCGACATTTATTTCAATCTTCAGGCCGCAGGCCGCGGCCCCGAGCTGACCATGCGAATGCGCGAGCGCGCCCCCGATTCATAAGCGGCAATCCGGCGCGCTTCCTGCTATATTCCGGGCATGAGCCCTGCATCCGGAAACCACTCGTCCGTGTACGACCGCGACTCCACCCTGCAGCTGATCGGCATGGTGGAAAACGTCCCGTCCCTGCCCGACCGCTATGCGGCGATCCAGCAGGTGCTGGACGATCCCAACTCCAGCGCCGCACAACTGGCCGATGCCATCGGCACGGATCAGGCCACCACGGCCATGATTCTCAAGTTTGCCAACTCGCCATTCTACATGCCCACCAACCAGCGCATCACCACGCTGCCGCAAGCCATCGCGCGCATGGGCGCCAGAGAGGCCGGGCATATCGCGCTGACCATGTCCTTGCTCTACGGGTTTGCGATTCCGGGCGGCATGGGCGCGATTCGCGCCTTCTGGGCGCATGCCTTTGCGGTGGCGCTGCTGGCCAAGCACATGGCGCGCCCGCTGGATCTGAATGCCGACGAAATGTTCGTCACCGGCCTGCTGCACGACATCGGCCGCGCCATTCTCGGCATCCGCGTGGACATGGGCTATTTCGAAGGGCCGCTGGCACGCCTGAGCGGCGATGCGCTCGTGGCCGCCGAGCGCGAATCCTATGGCGTGGATCACGCCGAAGCCGGCGAGGCCATCCTGAAACTGTGGAACATTCCCGAACCGGTGCGGCAACCCGTGGGCGCGCACCATGCGCCGGATGCGCCCGACCTCGCCACCCGCGTGCTGCAACTGGCCGATGCGGAAGCGCACCGCCGCCTGCCCCCCGGCGCGGACATCGAAACCGCGCCCCAATATGTGTTGGAGCAGCCCGAGCGCATTCATGCGATTCTGGTGGATGCGGGACTGCTCCCGGAACCACCGGAGGTGCCGGAAAACTGACGCTTCCGTCGGCGTCACACGCCGTGAAACGCGTATTCCGCCACGGGCTGCCCGCCCCTGAAATGCTCCTCCACGATGCGGTCGATCTTTTCCGGCGTCAGTTCGTAATACCACACGCCGTCCGGATGCACGACCATGATGGGCCCCTGCTGGCAGACGCCCAGACAGCCGGCGCGATTGACACGCACGGCATTCTCATCGCCCGGCAGCAGTCCGGCCTTCGCCACCCGCTGTTTCAGGTATTGGAGCAAATCCATGTTTTCCCCGCACGAGCTTCCCGTGCACATGATGGCGTGTCGCTTGTAGGGCGGAATCGTCGGCTGACTCATTCATGTCTCCTGTTGGCAAGAACTTCCGGCGAAATGCGCGAAGGCTAGCCGGCAGCAGGCCTGGCGGCCACCTTCCGCGCTCAGCGGCCGGTGCGCGCCGATGCCAGCAATCCGGCGATGAACGACGCAAAGCCGTCCATCTCCGCCAAGGGCGTCATGATATTGACATTTTCCCCTGACGCCTGTCGCGTCATCGTCTCCAGACTGCGCCCGGAAAACAGCAGCATCGGCTGGAACCATACGGGCGCCACCGACTCCTCGCGCCACAAGCCCAGCACCGAGGCGATGGACGGCTCGGCATGCAGCGCCGCCTGTGCCATCAGCCGAAACCGGGCGTTGCGCGCGTGCAGCGCCGCATACAAGGCCTCGAACCCGACGAAATGATACAGTCCGAACAACGCGCACGCCTTGCGCCGCCCTTCACCCCCCATCGCCGCCACGCGCTCACAGGCCATGCGGGCAACCTCATCGGCATGCGCGGCCAGCGGCGGCAGCAGGCAGGCGCCGGATTTCGCCGCCAAGGCCGGCGCATCCACACGGGCGTGGCGCCCCATGCCGAGAAACAGCGGCAGCACACAAGCGCCTTCCGGCAAGCAGACATCGGACAGAAAGGCGCACCCCACTTCCTGGCCCAGCAAGCCGGAAACACGCCGGGCCAGCGCCCGCGCCTCACCCGCATGACGGGCGTCAGACGACCCATGCGCCAGGAGCATCAGCCTCACGGCGTCATTCCCGCCGCAGCCAGCAGCAAGGCGCATTCGACATATTCAATGCCCGCTCCCAAAGCGTCGCCATTCATCCCGCCCACGCGCCAACGCAGAAAACCACGCCAGCCCCATGTCGCGGCCAGCGCCAACAAGGCCAACCCCGGCGACACCGCAAGCCAACCGGCCAGAAACAACGCCACCCCCTGCCAGCCCGTCGCCGCTCCGCCGGACGCCTCCGCCAGCCGCATGCCCGCACCGGGTCCAATCGCATCCAGCGTGCCGCCCCATGCCAGGGCGCTCCAGCGCGCCCAAGCCGGAATCCACACCCATGCCCACGCATCCGCCGCGCCGGAAATCAGCACACCGCCGGCCACCACCTTGATCGCCAACACACATGCCAGCGCCATCGCGCCGAAGCTGCCGAGATGCGGATCGTCCAACACCGCCCGGAACTGCGTTGGATCGCCATGCGACGCGCCCAAGGCATCGGCGAGATCGGCCACACCGTCCAGATGCAACCCGCCGGTCACGCCCACCCAGCACAGCACGGCCAGCAATGCCGCCAGCCACGGATGCACGGGCAGCGAAGCAACCAGCGCCAGCAAGCCGCCGATGCACGCGCCCGCCAGCGGAAACCACGGCACAGCGGCAGCCCACGACGCCTCCCCCGCATCGGCACGCGCCGGCACGGGCAGGCGGGTCAGAAACCCCAAAGCCAGCATCAAGCCGCGCATGCTTCCTGCCGGTTGATGAACCTTACCACGGGCGGCTGGCCATCGCACACGGAAATCCGGCTCCACGAAGCATAGGGCGCGGGCAATCGCCACACCGCGTGCATCGGCGCGCCCAGCGCATGCGCCAGCAACACCCGAATCACGCCGCCATGCGTCACCAGCACATGCCGTCCGCCCTTCGCATCCGCCAACCACCGTCGCCAACAGGCCGTCACCCGTGCCACGAACGCATCGAAGCATTCTCCGTCCGGCGGCGTGAATCCCTCCGGCGCCTCCCGGAAGCGGCGCAGCGCCGGGCCCTGCTCGCGCTCCAGCTCGGCGAGATCGCGGTTGTCCCATTCGCCGAAATCCATCTCCCGCATGTCGTCCAGTATTTCCAGACCGATCCCCTGTTCCGCGGCCCACATCTCCGCAAACCGGCGACAGCGCCGCAACGGCGAGGAAGCAAGCCGCGCAATGTCGCCTTCTCCGGTCGCCGTCATCATCGCCGCCACGTCCCGCATCTGCCGCCAGCCCGCTTCGGACAGCGGCAGATCCGTGCGGCCGCGAAACGCCAACCCCCGCGCCGCGACCTCGCCATGCCGCAACACATCGACGATCACCGGCTCAGTCATCGCGGTTCGTCACGCCGGCGCTCTCAAAGGTCGCCATTTCATTGTGCAAGGCCATCGCCGATTGCAACAGAGGCACCACCAGCGCCGCGCCAGTGCCCTCGCCCAGCCGCATGCCGAAATCCAGCAGCGGCTCGAGTCCCAGCGACGCCAGCGCCAGCCCGTGTCCGGCCTCGCGCGAAACATGACTGGCCAGCATCCATTCGACGACGCGCGGATGCACCGCCCGCGCGGCCAGCGCCGCAGCGGCGGAAATAAACCCGTCCAGCAGCATGGGCACGCCCATGTCCGCCGCCTCCAGATAGAAGCCGGCCATCGCCGCGATCTCCAGCCCGCCGACCTGCGCCAGCACATCATCGTCCGCGCACGCCTCGATACGCGCCAGCGCGCGCCGCACGATTGCCACCTTGCGCGTCCGCGTCGCTTCATCCACCCCCGTGCCAAAACCCACCACATCCTCCGGCTCGGCGCCGGCCAAACGGCAAATCAGGCAAGCGCTGGCCGTGGTGTTGCCAATACCCATGTCGCCGGCGATGAGCAGATTCGCCCCGTCGCGGGCCGCCCGCCGCGCCTGCGTCCGCCCCACCTCCATCGCCTGCCGGCATTCCTGCCGCGTCATCGCCGGCTTCCCGACCAGATTGGCCGTGCCGCGCCGCACACGGGCATGCACGATGCCATCCACACCCGACAGATCGGCGGCCACACCGACATCCACCACCACCATGCGGGCGCCGCATCGACGCGCCAGCACATTGATGGCCGCCCCGCCGCGGGCGAAGTTCTTCACCATCTCGCCGGTCACCACGGCAGGATAGGCGGATACGCCCTCTTCACACACGCCATGATCGCCCGCGAACACGGCGATGAACGGGCGAAGCGGCGCGGGCATCTCCCGCCCCTGACGCGCCGCGAACCAGCAGGCAAGACCCTCCAGCCGGCCCAACGACCCTTGGGGCTTGGTCAGCCTGCCCTGGCGCTCACGCGCCCGCCGCCCCGCCGCCTCGTCCACCCGTGCCGTCATGTCCGTTCCTCCTTCAACACCAGCGGCAACCCCGCCGCGACGAACTCCACCCGGCAGGCCCGCGCCGCCACCTGCTGGTTCAGCCGCCCTTGCGCATCGCGAAACGCGCGCCCCGCTGCCGACTCCGGCACCAGCCCCATGCCCACCTCGTTGGACACCAGCACAACTTCGCCCGCCCGCGCATCCTTCCATGCCGCCAGCGCCGCGCACAGCCGCGCGCCTTCCGCATCCGCGTCGCGCCCGGCATGCAGCAGATTGGCCAGCCACAGCGTCAGGCAGTCAATCAGCACAACCCCGCCGGTCAGCGCGGCCAGCTGATCGCACACCTCCAGTTCTTCCTCGATCAAGCGCCAGTCGCCGCCTTGCGCCCGATCGGCCCGATGCCGGTCGATGCGCGCCGCCCATTCCTCATCCCCCGCAATCCTCGGCGCGGTCGCCAGATACACCGGCCGCACGCCGCGCCGCGCCGCCATCCGGGCGGCCAGCGCCAGCGACCGCGCGCTCTTGCCGCTTCGCGCCCCGCCCAGAATCAAGGTCACCGACACAGCACCGCCGCCCATCGCGCCCGATCCTCCGTGCCGCCCGGAAACCCGAACCGCACCCAACCGGCCAGATCCGGCCATTCGGAAAATCGGCGCACCAGAATCCGCGCGGCATCGAAATCCGGCATCCGCCCCTGCGGCGGTCGCGCCAGCACGAATGACGCCGCCGATGACCGCACCTGCCAACCCGCACGCGCAAGCAGTGCCATCGCCCGCTCCCGCGCATCGTTCAACCGCGCCTCGCGCGCATCGACTTCGC
>CAYVBG010000005.1:0-24158 GCA_964449205.1 uncultured Zetaproteobacteria bacterium
GTTGCGCGAGGATTTCGTGCTCAACCGGCCGCGCTACAAGGGCGCGAGCATCCTGCTGGCGCGGGAGAACTTCGGCTGCGGCTCCTCGCGCGAGCATGCGCCCTGGGCGCTCCTGGACTACGGATTCCGCGTGATCATCGCGCCGGGGTTCGCGGATATTTTCTACAACAACTGCTTCAAGAACGGCATCCTGCCGGTGGTGCTGGACGCGGCGATCGTCGATCGGCTGTTCGCCGAATGCGAGGCGCAGGAAGGCTACGAGCTGGATGTGGATCTGGAGGCGCAAACAGTGACGACGCCTTCGGGCGAGGTGTTCCGCTTCGAGGTGGACGCCTTCCGCAAGCGCTGCCTGCTCAAAGGGCTGGACGACATCGGCCTGACGCTGCAACACGCGGATGAGATCCGCGCTTACGAGGCGCGCCGGCGCGAAGAGGCGCCGTGGCTGGGGATATGATTGTGTCTTGGGGCGTGATTTTTGCGCTACGGCACGTGTGCGGATGGTGTCAGAATCGCGGGGTATTCGAGACCAACACGGCAAGGAGGCTGAACATGGTGGTGACAGGCATGTGGAGAAGCATGGGAGCGGTGGCGTTGGCGGTGTTGCTGGCAGCATGCGCCACCACGCCGAACGATCCGAACGCCAAGGCCAAGCAGGGCGCGGCCACGGGCGCCGTGCTCGGCGCGGTGGCCGGGGCGGTGATCGGCTATCAGGGCGATCATTCCGGTGGCGCGCTCCGGGGCGCGCTGATTGGCGCGGCGGCCGGCGGCGCGTTGGGCGCGGGCGTGGGTCACTACATGGATTTGCAGCAGCGGGAGTTTGAGCAGCAACTGGCCCGTGAGCGGGCGCAGCATCAGGTGGAGATTCAACGCCTGAAGAACGAGAACCTGAAGATCACGATGAACAGCGAGGTGTCGTTCGATTTCGATTCGGCTGCCATCAAGCCGGCTTTCATGCCGACGCTGGACAAGGTGGCGGATATCCTGAGTCGCTATACCCGCACGACCATCAAGATCATCGGCCATACCGACAACGTGGGCAGCGCGGCCTACAACCAGCAACTGTCGTTGCGTCGGGCGCAGGCGGTGGCGGACTATCTGGAGCGGCGCGGCGTGGCCCCCGGCCGCATCATCACCGAGGGGCGTGGCGAGTCGCAACCGCGCGCCAGCAACGACACCGAGGCCGGCCGCCAGCTCAACCGGCGCGTGGAGATGCTGATTATTCCCGACCGCGACATCCAGTAGCCGGTGTGCCGGGCGCGGCCCGCACACCGCCGACGAACGCCCCCTCGCCGGGGGCGTTTCCGTTTCCGCCTGAATGCGGCTATATTGGTTCCATGCGGCGATTGCAGAGGGCGAATCTCCCCGGTGTGGGACGCAAGTATTGGCTGGAAGCCGATGACGGCGGACGCATTTCCATCATTGCCTATCATGGCGGCGGCTACGAGGTGTACCTGATTCCGCCGGGCGAGGAATTCCCGACCTCCGCCGTGCGCCTGTCCGGCGAGGAAGCGGCGGCGCTGGGCACGGCGTTTCCCCGCGCCGGCGAAGCGCGGGAGCAGGATGCGTCGCTGCCGTCTGCCGGTTGCGTGGTGGCGCCGGCGTCGTCTTCCGTGGTGGGGCAGGATGCCGCATCGCTGGGCGCGGGCGACGCATTCGTGGCGGCCGTGCTGCCGGCGGGCGGCGCGCATGTGGTGTCGCCCCGCGGGCATACGGTGCGGGCGGCGGATGTGCTCTGGCTGATGGGGCCGGACGAGGATCGGGAGGCGCTGGCGCAACGCATTCGGGGTTCATGATCGGCTGGCACGGGCCCGGCGGCTGGCTGCTGGGCGCGGCGGCGGCCTTGGGGCTGCTGGCGCTGGCCGGAGGCCTTGGCCTGCGGCTTCGCATCTCGACCGTGCCGGGCTACCTGCTGGGCGGCGTGGCGCTCGGCGCGGTGTTTCATCCGCCGTGGCCGCTGCTGCACGCGCTGATGACGCTGGGCGCAATGTTGATTCTGTTTTTTGTCGGTCTGGAGTTCTCGCCGCGCGAGTTGGGCGGGCGGATGCGCCAGCTGGCGGCGCCGGCCTGCTGGGATGCGGGCGTGAACATGCTTGTGGCCCTGCTGGCCGCATGGATACTCGGCTTGCCGTGGCCGGCGGTGGTGGCGTTTGCGCTGGCGGCCTATGCGTCGTCCTCGGCGATGATCGCCAAGGGGTTGATGGATCACCGGTTGCTGGCGTTGCCGGAGGCGGAGTGGTGCCTGGGGTTGCTGGTGGTCGAGGATCTGGTGATGGCGGTGTTGCTGCCGCTGGCGGCGCTGCTGCTGGGCGTGGGCGAAGGCGCGCGCGCCGGCCAGGTGGCGTTGTCGTTGCTGGCGGGGTTGCTGGTGATGGGCGTGTTGCTGGTGATGGCCCGGGCCGGCTGGGTGAGCCGCTGGCTGAGCCGGCCGGAAAAGGACCTGACGCTGTTGGCCAGCCTGGCGCTGGTGTGTCTGGTGGCGGGCGTGGGCGAGCAATCCGGCATCTCGGCGGCCGTGGGCGCGCTGCTGGCCGGCATGGCCGTGTCGGAAAGCGACAGCCGCGCTCGGGTCGAGGCGCTGCTGGCGCCGCATCGCGAACTGCTGGCGGTGGGGTTCTTCGCCGCCATCGGCGCGGCGGCGGACTGGCGTATGCTGCTGGCGGGCTTGCCGGTGGCGTTGCCTCTGGCCGTGGCGACCATGGCGGCCAAGCTCGCCAGCGGCGGGTTGGCTGGGCGCGGTCGGCTTTCACCCGAGGGCGCATTGCGGCTGGGGCTGATGCTGACGCCACGCGGCGAGTTTGCGCTGGTGGTGGCGGCGCTGGCGCTGGATCAGCCGTGGGGCGCGGCGTTTTACAACATGGTGGTGGCCTATGTGCTGCTCACGGCGTTGGCCGGCGCGCTGTTGCTCCGGCACAACGTGGCATTGGCGCGATGGCTGGCGGACGTGTGGCGGGCGAAGGCGTGAGGCCCGGGCGGAGTCAGCCGGCTTCCCGGCGCGCCGTTGGCGTCCGGTTTTGCGCCCGCAACTGACCGCAGGCGGCGGAAATCTCACGACCGCGGCTTTCGCGCACCACGGCAACGCGGCCTGCGTCCACAAGAATGCGCCGGAAGGCGGATACGCGCGTCTCGTCCGGGCGGCGGAAATCGCTGCCGGGGTGCGGGTTGAATGGCAGCAGATTGATGACGCAAGGGAGGTCGCGCAGCAGCGCCAGCAGCCGCCGGGCATCGTCGTCGCGGTCGTTGACGCCGGCCAGCAGCACGTATTCGATCAGCACCCGCTTGCGACCGCGCGCGGCGAAGGCGCGGGTGCATTCCAGCACCTCGGCGATGGGCCAGCGGCGATTGACGGGCATGATGCGGCTGCGCGTTTCATCATCGGCGGCATTCAGCGACAGGGCGAGGTTGCAGGGCAGCTCGTCGTCGATCATCCGGCGAATGCCCGGCACGAGGCCGGCGGTGGAGAGCGTGACCCGGCGGGGTGAAAAGGCCAGTCCCTTGGGCTCGGTGGCGATGCGCACGAAGCGGGCGACGGCCTCGTAGTTGTGCAGCGGCTCGCCCATGCCCATCAGCACCAGGTTGCGCGGACGCGTGCCAACGATTTGCCCGGCCGCGAAAATCTGGGCGACCATTTCGGTTGGGGTCAGGTTGCGCTCCAGGCCGCCGCGCGCCGTCAGGCAGAAGGCGCAGCCCAGCGCGCACCCGACCTGGGTGGAAATGCACTGGGTGAGGCGGCCCGGGCCGGGAATCAGCACGGTTTCCACCTGCGTTCCGTCCGGCAGGGCCAACAGCAGCTTGCGGGTTGCGTCTTCGGCCTGACGGCAGTCCAGCAGGCGCAATGTCAGCGGGCTGTCGTGTCCTGCCAGCCAGTCGCGCAGGCGGCGGGGCAGGCCCGGCATCCGCGCCGGGTCGGGCATGCCCCGGCGGAAGACATGCGCCAGCAAGGTTTCGGCATGCGCGGTCTTGACGCCGGCCTCGCGGCACAGGCGCTCCAATGCCGCGCGATCCATGCCGATCAGGGATGGAAAGTGAAGCGGCCCGGCTATCATCGGAAGCGGATGGCGCGGGCGAGGGCTCGCCCGCATTCGGATTACAGGCCGTATTTGGCCTTGTTGGCTGCGACTTCCTCGGGCGTGGGCGGCTCGTGTTCCACCACCTCGGCCAGCTTGAAGGCGTCGCGGTCGGTGTCGCATTGCTCGTTCAGCGCGATGTCGTCCTCGAACACCTCGGGCACGTCCTCCTCGGGGTAAATGGCTTCCCAAGGGCACTCCGGTTCGCACACCGCGCAGTCGATGCACTCCTCGGGCGAGATGAAGAGCATGTTCGGATATTCCTTGCCCGGCTCCTTCGGCTGATAGAAACAATCCACCGGGCACACCGCCACGCACGCGGTGTCCACGCAGTCCTTGCACAGATGGGTGACGACAAATGCCATGAACAGAAACCTCGCTGGTCGGATATTGGCGGGCAAGGGTAGCACAGCCCGCCGGGGCGCGTAATCCCCCGTTCGGTCGCCGGGGCGTTCAGCCGCCGGTGTCGGTCACCGACTCGAACATCTCCAGCCGGGACGGGCCGGCGAACCATTCCTTCGGCGTCTGGCTGGCGCGCTCGTGCGCCTTGCGAAACGCCTCCGACCGTGTCCAGGCCTCGAAAGCGGCGCGCGATTCCCACAGCGTCATCACGACATGCTGCCCGTCGTCGCCAACGGGGCGCAACACCGCGTTGCGGATGAAGCCCGGCTGGCCGTCCACCAGGCCGGCGCGCTGGCGGAACCGCGCCTCGAAATCCTCCCAATGCTCGGGACGAATGCTGAATCGGTTCATGGTGACGAACATGGCGGCTCCTTGATTTCGTGGTCCGGCGGGGCTTGCCCGCGCTCCCGCGCAATGATCCACCGCGCAATGTCGCGGTAAAGCGAGAGGTGGTCGAAGGCCCGCCGACGGCGGCATGGCCACCGGAGATTCATGCCAATCAGCTCGAAATGATCGGCTTCCAGCACGGGCATGGCCTCGCCCCAGCGGGCCGAGACAACCGAGACCTGCGAATCGTTGGCGCCTTCCTCCCGCGCGATGACACGGCCGAAACGCCGCACCAGCCAGGGCTGGTCGGCCACCGGACGCGCGGCCGGCCAGGCGCGGCAGGCCACGTCCGGACAGTCGGGGGTGCGTTCGTTGAAGGCGGCCATGGCTTCCCGTGTCAGGTCGCGCACCGCGGGCAGATGCCGCCAGGGAGAGCAAGGGCTTTGCAACACAAACTCGGCGGCGGCGGAACCGCGATGCGGCGTGGCCAGCGTGACCAGGCTGGCCGTTTTGTCTGCGCCGCCCAGGTGCGTGATGTAGCATCGGGCGTCCAGGCCTCCCATCGAATGGGCGATGAGGTGCAAGGGGCCGGGAATGTCGCGCAACTGATCGGCGATGGCGCGCGCCCGGCGGGCGATGGTCTGGCCCCAGGGAGAACGGGGCATGACGACCTCGCAGCCCATGCGTTCCAGCAGCGGGCGCAGGCCGGAGAAGTATTCGCGCGGCCCGATCTTCCGGATGCCGAGCATGCCGCACAGCAGCACCACGCGCGGCCCGCCCGCCACGGGTTGTTCAGCCTCCGCGCTGGACGAAATGCAGCAGCGAAAGCTGCGGCGACCGGGGGCCTTCGATGGGCACCGGATAGTCGCCGGAGAAACAGGCGTCGCAATGCGCGCATCGCGGGCGGCCGACCGCGCGGTAGAGCCCGTCGAACGACACGAAGGCCAGCGAATCCGCGCCGATGGCGGCGCACATTTCGTCGATATTCATCCGGTTGGCCATCAGTTTGTCGGCATCCGGGGTGTCGATGCCATAGAAGCAGGAATGGCGGGTCGGCGGGCTGGAGATGCGCATGTGCACCTCGCGCGCGCCGGCCTTGCGCACCATCTCCACCAGCTTGCGGCTGGTGGTGCCGCGCACGATGGAATCATCCACCAGCACCACGCGCTTGCCGGAAATCAGGTCGCGGTTTGGATTCAGCTTCAGCTTGACGCCGAAGTTGCGGATGGACTGCTGCGGCTCGATGAATGTGCGACCGACATAGTGATTGCGAATCAGGCCCATCTGGAAGGGCAGGCCGGAAGCCTCGGCGTAGCCCATCGCCGGCGGCACGCCGGAATCCGGCACCGGCACCACGATGTCCGCCTCCGCCGGCGCCTCGCGTGCCAGTTCCCGGCCGATATCGTAGCGCGCCCGATAGACATTGACGCCTTCCAGCGTGGAGTCGGGACGGGCGAAATAGACGTATTCGAACACGCAGAACTTGGGTGTCACGGCGTCGAACGGGCGCAGGCTGCGCAGCTCGCCATTCTCGATGACCACCATTTCGCCCGGCTCCACGTCGCGCACGAAGCGCGCCCCGATCAGATCGAAGGCGCAGGTCTCGCTGGCCAGCACCCAGGCGCCGTTCAACCGGCCCAGCACCAGCGGCCGGATGCCGTTGCGGTCGCGCAGGCCCACCAGCCGCTTTTCCACCAGCACCAGCAATGAAAAACCGCCGCGCAACTGGCGCACGGCGTCGATCAGCCGCCCGGTCATCGTCGGCGCGGGGCTTCGGGCCACCAGGTGAATCAGCACCTCGGTGTCGGAAGTGGACTGGAAGATGGAGCCTTCCCGCTCCAGGCGTTTGCGCAATTCCGGCGCGTTGACAATGTTGCCGTTGTGGCACACGGCGATGCCGCCATGCGCGTATTCGTAGGAAAACGGCTGGCAGTTGCGCAGGCCCGACTCGCCGGAGGTGGAATAGCGCACATGACCGATGGCATGGCGCCCGACCAGGCGTTCGATGTCTTGCTTCTGGAAGATGTCCGCCACCAGCCCCATGCCGCGATGGCTGTTGAAGTCGTGGCCGTCGGTGCTGACGATGCCGGCGGATTCCTGCCCCCGGTGCTGGAGCGCATACAGGCCGAGATAGGTGAGGTTGGCGGCCTCGGGGTGGTCAAACACGCCAAACACGCCGCATTCGTCGTGGAAGTGGTCGTCCGTGTCGGGGAAGGGTCGGGTCGGGGTCATTGCATGCTCTTGCGGATGATGGATTCCAGGGCTTTCTTGTCTTTCAGCGGGATGTCCGGCGCCGTGGCCGCGCGGCCGCCGCCCTGGCGGGAAAACGGATAGCCCTCGGGGATGGCACGGCCGAGCAGGTCGCCCAGCTCGATGGCGTAGGGCGCCAGCACGCTCTTCTTCAACCACGGCTGGTCGGGTTTCGCATAGCTGGTATAGATCAGGAAGAACAGGCCAATGAGCAGCGCGCCCCGCGCCAGGCCGAAGAGCATGCCGAGCGTGCGGTCGGTCGCGGTGAGGTCGGCCATGTCCACCAGCTTGCGAATCAGCGCGCCGATCAGCGCCACGACCACCATCACGGCCACGAACACCAGCGCGAAGCCGGCGATGTTGGCTGCCGTCCGGTTGCCGATCCAGCCGTGCAGCATGTCCGCCGCCATGCCCGATGCGCGGCTGGCGGCGAGAAACGCGGCCGCCAGCCCGATCAGCGAAATGGCCTCGCGCACGAAACCGCGCCACAGGGACAGCACCATGGACAATCCGACAATGGCGATCAACAGATAGTCGAACAGATTCAAGCCAACCCCGCCTGTGCGGCCTGGGCCAGATCGCGCGCGGCATGAACGCGC
Organism: uncultured Zetaproteobacteria bacterium; assembly: GCA_964449205.1. Classification (GTDB taxonomy): domain Bacteria; phylum Pseudomonadota; class Zetaproteobacteria; order Mariprofundales; family Mariprofundaceae; genus JALVTX01. The sequence continues at coordinate 7,643 of CAYVBG010000005.1, forward strand.
ATGCTGGCCGCCGATTTCGGCGCCAGTGTAGCAGCGATGTCCGCGTTTCGCACCCTTGCGGCGTTGCCGCGCGGCAGCAGCAGCTGCGCAAATCCGAGATTCGCCGCCTCGCGCGCCCGCGCTTCGGGCTGGCCAACAGGCCGCACTTCGCCGGTGAGCCCCACCTCGCCGAACACGGCCATGTCCGCCGGCACGGGTTTTTCGCGCCAGGCCGAGAGAATGGCCAGCATCACCGCCAGATCGGCCGCCGGTTCCAGAATGCGCGCGCCGCCGGCCACGTTCACATACACGTCCTGTTGCCCCAGCGGCACGCCGATGCGACGTTCCAATACGGCGGTGAGCATGGAGACCCGCCCGGCGTCCAGTCCGGTGGCGGCGCGCTTGGGCGTGGCATACACGGTTGGCGCCACCAGCGCCTGCACTTCCACCAGCAGCGGGCGCGTGCCTTCGAGGCAGGCGAGGATCACCGATCCGGGCACGTCTTCCGCGCGCTCGGCGAGAAACACGCGCGAGGCGTCGCGCACACCCATCAGCCCCCGGTCGGTCATCTCGAACACGCCAATCTCGCCGGCGGGGCCGAAGCGGTTTTTCACCGCCCGCAGGATGCGATGGGCGTGGCCGCGGTCGCCCTCGAAATAGAGCACTGCGTCCACCATGTGCTCCAGCACGCGCGGCCCGGCGATGGCGCCGTCCTTGGTCACATGGCCCACCAGCACCAGCGCGTGCCCGCGCCTCTTGGCGCTCTGGATCAATGCCGAGGCGCAGTCGCGCACCTGGGCCACGGTGCCGGGCGCGCTGGACAGGCGGGATGTGACGGTGGTCTGGATGGAGTCGATGACAACGGTGGCCGGGCGGTGTTCCTCGATGGCGGCGAGCATGGCCTCCAGATCGTTGCTGGCCGCAACCATCAGGCGTTTGTGGGTGGCGTCGATGCGTTCGCCGCGCAGGCGCACCTGCCGGGCCGATTCCTCGCCGGTGACATAGAGCACCCATCCGTTTTCGGCCATCCGGCGCGCGGCCTGAAGCAGCAGGGTGGACTTGCCGATGCCGGGGTCGCCGCCGATGAGCACCGCCGAACCGGGCACGAAGCCACCGCCCAGCACCCGGTCGAGTTCATCCAGTCCGGTGGCGACACGCGGCGCGGACGCGGCGTCGATATCGGTGATGGGCGCGGCGGGCGCGGGTGGCGCCAGACGTTCGCGGGGCGACAGATCGGCGCCCGGCGCGACCTCCTCGGTGATGGTGTTCCATGCGCCGCAGTCGGGGCATTGTCCCATCCACTTGCGGTGCGTGGCGCCGCAGGATGCGCAAACGAACATGGCGCGCGACACGTGCCTGGAAGGTGCCGACATGCCCCGCATGGTAGCCGACGCGCCGCCGGATGGCGACCCGCCGGCCCTATTTCACGGCCAGGCGCACCGCGCCACTCTGAATCATTTCCTGAAGCTGACCGAGCAGCGAGCGTTCCTGTGCGTCAACCACGCCGTCCTTGTCCACCTGCATCATGATGCGGTCGCGCTCCTCGGGCGTGATCTTGCCATCGTCGATGGCTTCCTTGATGATTTTGATCAGTTCATCCGCCGACTGACTGGGAACGGGCATGTTCACCTCCTTGTTGACAGGCCGCCCGGCCTGTCGGGCTTGCGCCGCCATGGCGGTGCGTCCGGGCGCGCGGCGCCCGATATGCTGTTTATCGGCGGGTGGCGCGCCGACTTGAGGGCGCGGCGGGCGCGGGGTAGTTTGCGGCCCTTCCGTTTCGCGCCGCGCCCGCGGCGACGACGCCAGAACCGCAAAGGAGCAGCGCATGGCCACGGTGACCGAACAGCAGGTGCTCGCGGCACTGGGCCGCATCATCGATCCCGATTTCGGCAAGGACATCGTGTCGCTCGGTTTCGTCCGGGACGTGTCCATCGCCGATGGCGCGGTGGCGTTCACCATCGAGCTGACCACGCCGGCCTGTCCGGTGAAGGAGGAGTTCAGGCGTCAGGCCGAGGAACTCGTGCGCGCCATCCCCGGCGTGCGCGAGGTGCGGGTGACCATGACGGCGAACGTCGCCGCCCACGCGCGGCCCGGCGCGCAGGCCGTGCCGGGCGTTCGCAACATCATCGCCGTGGCCAGCGGCAAGGGGGGCGTGGGCAAATCCACCACCGCCGTCAACCTCGCGGTGGCGTTGGCCGCCAGCGGCGCGCGCACGGGGCTGTTGGACGCGGACATCTACGGCCCGTCGGCGCCGCGCATGATGGGGCTTGCGGGGCGTCAGCCGCGCGTGAAGGACAAAACCATCCTGCCGCCTGGCAATTTCGGCGTCACCACGATGTCCATCGGTTTCATGGTTCCGGACGAACAGGCGGTGATCTGGCGCGGCCCGATGGTGGCCGGGGCGCTCACCCAGTTGCTGCGCGACGTGGCCTGGGGCGAGCTGGACTATCTGGTGGTCGATTTGCCACCGGGCACGGGCGATGCGCAGCTCACGCTGGTGCAAAATGCGCCGGTCACCGGCGCGGTGGTGGTGACCACGCCGCAGGATGTGGCGCTGGCAGACGCGCGCAAGGGCGTGGCGATGTTCCGCAAGGTCAATGTGCCGGTGCTGGGCGTGGTCGAAAACATGAGCGTGTTCGTCTGTCCGCATTGCGGCGAGGCCAGTCATGTGTTTGCCGAGGGCGGCGCCGACCGCCTGGCCGCCGAGCAGGGCGTGGACGTGCTGGCGCGCATTCCGCTGGACATCCGCATCCGCCAGACCTCGGACGAAGGCGCGCCGGTGGTCGCCTCCGCGCCCGATTCGCCGCAGGCCGCCGCCTATCTGAAGCTGGCGGGCGAGGTGGCGCGGCGGGTGAGCACGCTGGAGCGGCGCAAGGTGGACATTCCGGTCACGGTTCGGCGTCCGGCGGACTGACATCCTCCGCCGGCGCAAGCCCGATGTGCGCCTCCAGCTCCCGCTCCGCCTTGCGGACGTCGGGACTGTTGAGCAGCACCACCTGCTTCAGATGGCCGAAGGCGTCGCAATGGATGGCGTCGAAGCGCACCGCGAATCCGCCGGTATCGGCGCGGGCGATATGGCCCGTGGCGCGAATCACCAGCGGGTCGGTTTCGCCCAGGTAGATGCGCACGTCGCACGCCTCGCCCGGACGCGCCGGTTCGCGGGTGCGCATGCGCATGCCGTTCATGCTGATGTCCGACACCTCGCCGCGCAGGGTGCGGCCGCCGATTTCCACTGCGGCATGGGTGCGAAAGCTCACGCGGGTGAATGCGCGCGATTCGCGGTTTTGTTCGCTCATGGCGTGCTCCTTGGGGTTTGTCAGGGTCTGGCAGTCAGCCGCCAGAGCCGGCGCCCGCCCACCGGCACGGGTTCCCAGCGCGAGACGCGACCGTTGGGGATCTCGGTGGCGCCATTGACCAGCCAGCCGCCCTCGCGCATGCAGCGGGCGATGTTGTCCACCACGTTCCGGCGCGTGTCGGTGTCGAAATAGATGAGCACATTGCGGCAGAACACGATGTCGAACGGCCCGTGCATGCGCATGGCGTCGGGCAGGCGCGGCGACACCAGATTGGCCGACCGGAACTCGACCATGCGGCGAATCGCCGGCTTGACGCGCCACATGCGGTCGTCTTCCACGAAATACTTGCGCAGCAGATCGGGCGGCAAGCCGCGCCGCACTTCCATCGGGGTGTAGGCGGCCTCGCGCGCCCGCGCCAGGGCCGATTCGGAGATGTCCGTGCCGAGAATGCGCACCCGCGAGGCCGCCCCGGCCTCGGCGGCGGTGATGGCGATGGACCAGGCTTCCTGCCCGGTGGATGCGGCGGCCGACCAGACGCGCACCGTTCCGCCGCCCGCGAGGCAGTCCGGCAGCATGCGTTCGCGCAGCGCCTCGAAGGGATAGCCGTCGCGGAAAAACAGCGTTTCGTTGGTGGTCATCGCGTCCACCACCGCGCGGGCCAATGCCGGGTCGCGGCGCTGGCGGAGGGCGTCCGCCAGCGCGTTCAGATCCGTCAGCCCGTGTTCGGGCAGCAAGGGTTGCAGGCGCGAACGCAACAGATACATCTTGTGAGGCTCGACCACCAGGCCGCTTTCGCGGCGCAGAAAATCGCGCATGAACTCAAACTGCGGCGTTTGCATGGCGCGTCTCCGTGGCGCGACCGGCCGGCAGGCCGGTGACGGAAAGGATGGCGGTCGCTATTCCGTCCAACGGCAGCACATCGTGCGCCGCGCCCCGTTTGACGGTCGCGCCCGGCATGCCCCAGACCACGCTGCTGGCTTCGTTTTGCGCGATGACATGGCCGCCGGCGCCGCGGATGGCCAGCGCGCCGTCCGCGCCGTCCGCGCCCATGCCGGTGAGCACCACGGCCAGCGTGCGCACGGCGGGCGCGAGCGCGGCCAGCGAACGGAACATCGGATCGACGGCCGGTTTGCAGTGGTGTTCTGCGGGCGCGTCCGACAGGCGGCAGGCCAGTCCTCCGCCCTGGCGGACGATTTCCATGTGATAGCCGCCCGGGGCGAGCAACGCCCGCCCGGGGGCGAGAGCCATGCCATCCTCGGCGACGCGGGTTGCGATCGGCGTTTCGCGTGTCAGTCGTTCGGCCAGCGACAAAATGAAGTTGGCCGGCATGTGCTGGGTGATGACGACAGGCAGCGGAAAATCCGGCGGCAGTCCGTCCAGCAGCGCATGCAATGCCGCCGGCCCGCCGGTGCTGGCGCCGATGGCCAGAATATCCGGCCGGCCGGTCGCCGGCGCGCTGGCCGGTGTCGGCCGCGCGGGCGCCGATGGCGTGGCGGGCTGCGGGGCGGGCCGGTTTCGGGTTGCACGCGCCCCGCGCGCCTGGCGCGCGGCCTCGCGCAGCCGGGGATGCAGCAGTTCGATCAGTCGGCGTTCACCCGCCTCGGTGTGGCCCGGCTTGAGCACGAACTCGAAGGCGCCGTTTTCCAGCGCCTCCAGCGTTTGGCTCGCATCTTCCTCGCCGGCGCTGGTCAGCACGATGGCCGGAACATCGGGGAACCGTTGCCGCATGGCCTTCAGCGTTTCCATGCCGTTCATCCGCGGCATGGTCATGTCCAGCGTCACCACGTCCGGCTTGAGCCGCCCGATCCGTTCCAGCGCCTCCACACCGTCGCGCGCGACGCCGACCACCTCCACGTCCTTCATCCGGGCCACGCACTTCTTCAGCCAGAAGCGGAACACCGGCGAGTCATCGACAATCAGCAGGCGAATCCTGCCCTTGCCCGGCATGGCTCAATGCACGGTGGCCGGCGTTTCGGCCGGGGCGTCGCCGCCGGGCAGGCTCATCGCCAGCAATTTCTCCACATTGACAATCAGCATCACATCCTCCTCGCGCTTGATGACACCGTCGGCCATGCGCCGCCAGGCCGGAGCCAGCGAGTCCGGCGTGGCTTCGTAGTGGTCGTAGTCCGCCTCGCTGACCACGCCCACCTCGTCCACGCCCAGGCCGAAGAGCTCGCCGGAAAGCGATTCAATGATCACGATGTGGCTGCGTTCGCCGTTCTCGCGGGGCGGCAGGCCGGCGATGTGGCGCGCGTCCAGTTCGGTGATGACCTTGCCGCGCAGGTTGATGAGCCCGCGCACCGCCGGCGGCGCGAGCGGAATGTCGGTGCGCGGCTGCGGCGGCACCACCTCGATCACATGCTCCACCGGCAGCCCCACCCACTGCTCGCCGATGCGGCAACTGAAGAGTTCGCTTCCGTGTTGACGCCGCTGATCAGCCATGCGCCCGCTCCCCGCTCGCCGGCTGCACGGCTTGCTGCGCTGCCACCGTGGCCTCGGTGCGCCCGAGCCGGGACTGCAGGTAGCGAACCAGCGCCGGGCGGTCCATCTTCAGCAGAATGGTGTCGAAGGCCTCCAGTTCGGCCGGGTCGCGCCCCTTGGGCGGCTTGGCGGTCAGCGCCGCGATCGGAACATTCGCCAGATTCGGCTGCGCGCGCGTCCACGCGGCCAGATCGTAGCCGTTCATGCGCGGCATCTCCAGGTCAGTCAGAATCAGGTCGGGTGCGCCGCGCTCTTCCAGCAAACGCCGGGCCTGCTCGCCGTCCTCCGCGTCCCAGACCTCGTAATGCATGGATTCCAGCAGCGGAATCAGCAGGCTGCGGAAGAACATCGCATCCTCGGCGAAGAGCACGGACGGCCGCTGCCGCTCGTCGTCCGGGCTCGCAAACCAGCCCGGCTCGGCCTTTTCCAGCACCGCGAACACGTCCACCATCTCGGTGGCCCGTCCCTCAATGACCGTGGTGCCGAGAAACAGCGGGTTTTTCGAGGTGGTCTTGATGTCCACCTCCGTTTCCAGAATATCCTCGATGGCGTCCACGCGCAGACACAGCCGCTTGTGCTCGTCGGCCAGAATCAGGCAGCTGCACGGTTCCCCGGATGCGTCCGCCCGGTCGGGTTCGCCGGCCAGTCGCCGCCAGTCCAGCACCGGAATGATGTCGCCCCGGTATTGCAGCACCTCGCGGTTGCCGGCCAACTCGAAACGATCCGGCTCGATTTCCTCCAGCCGCTCCACCAGCGTCATCGGCAGCGCGTAGCGCGCCTCGCCGGAGCGGAACACGATGATGTATTGCAGGTCGCGCCGCTTGTGTGTGGCGCGGCCCAGGCTGGCGTCTACCGCCGCTTCAGCCTCGGCGCTGAGGTTCAGCAGTTGCGCCAGTCCGTTGCATTCGATGATGGGAATCACGTAGCCGTCGCCCAGGATGCTGCACCCGCCCAGGAAGGCCATGTGACGGAAATGCGCGCCCAAGGGCTTCACCACCAGTTCCTCGGCGCCATAAATTTCGTCCACCAGGAGGCCAAAGGTGCGGTGGCCGGCGTTGATGACCACGATGGAGCCGTGATTCCCGCTTTCATCGCCGTTCTTCAGCGCGCGCGCCAGGCACATGACCGGCAGCAGTTGTCCGCGCAGCCGGAAGAACGCCTGCCCGGCCACGTTTTCCCACTCCGGCGCGTCGCGGTGCGCGGCCAGCAGCTCCTGCACGTTCATCTGCGGAATGGCGAAGCGCCGCTCGCCCACACCCACCACCATCGCCGGCATGATGGCCATGGTCAGCGGGATGCGGATGTTCAATGTCGTGCCGCGTCCGGGCGCGCTTTCGATGTCCACGCTGCCGCCGGCCTTCTCGATGGCGTTTTTCACCACGTCCATGCCCACGCCCCGGCCGGAGATGTTGCTCACCTTCCTGGCGGTCGACAGGCCGGGGTGGAAGATGAGTTGCAGCGCGGCGGTGTCGCTCAGGCTGGCCGCAGCCTCCGGCCCGATGACGCCCATTTCCACAGCCTTGTCCTTGACGCGCGCGGCGTCGATGCCCGCGCCATCGTCGCTGATGCGAATCACGATGGCGCCCGATTCCTGATGCGCGGCAAGCCGCAGCGTGCCGGTTTCCGGCTTGCCGGCGGCGGCGCGCGTGTCCGGCATCTCGATGCCGTGGTCGCAGCTGTTGCGAATGATGTGGGTCAGCGGATCCTTCAGCGCCGTCAGGATGGTGCGATCCAGCTCGGTCTCCTGGCCTTCCATGACCACCCGGATGCGCTTGCCGAGCTGGCGGGCCATGTCGCGCACCACGCGCGGCACCGTTCCCCAGATGGTGGAGATGGGCTGCATGCGGGTCTTCAGCAGCTGATCCTGGAGCCGCTCGGTGATATGGTTGATGTCGCGGCTGATGGGCAGCAGGTTGCGCAGCCAGGCGGCGTGTTCGCCGTCCGCCGCATCGGCGAGCACGTTCACGCCCAGGTGATGCACCACCTGCATCAACCGGTTGCGGGTCAGCACCAACTCGCCCACCTGATTCATCAGTGAGTCCAGCACATCCAGCGACACGCGGATGGATTCCTGTTTCGGGGCTTTGGCGACCGGCGGAGCGGTGGCCGGCTGCGCCGCCGGCCCGGCTTGCGGGGCCGGTTCGGGCGGGCCTGGAGGCGCCGCGTCGTTCGGCGCGGGCCGGGCGTTGGCGGTGGCCGGGGCCTCCGGCGCGGATTCGGCCTTCGGCGCAGGCGGTTGTTTGCCCGCGGGCCGGGGTTCGGTCTTGCCGGCGTGTTGTTTGGCCATGCCGAGCAGCTTCAGCGCCGCCGCCGGCGCCATGCCCAGCTTCTTCAGGCCGTCGAAGCCCAGATCCAGCACGGCTTGCGGCGCGGTGGCGCCGGCCCGGGCCAGCAGCTCTGTCGCCGCTTTGTCCGCGCCTTCCAGCCATGCCGGATCGCCGGTTTCGTCCGTGTTGTCCGCTGCCGTGTCGCCGGCATCCTCCGGCGCGCCGGCAATCTCCTCCGCCGCGCGGCGCAGGCGGGCGATGAGTTCGCCATTGTCCACTTCCGGCTCGGCGCCACAGGTTTCCAGCGCGTCGAGGATGGTCTGAATCGCGTCGGCGCATTCGAGCAGCAGCGACACCACCTCCGGCGTGGCGCGGAACCGGGTGGCGCGCATCTTGCCAAGCAGATCCTCGCCCGCGTGCGCCACTTCCTGCAAGCGCGTCAGGCCGATGAAGCCGCAGCTTCCCTTCACCGTGTGCACGGTGCGGAAGATGGCGTCGAGCAGCGAGGCGTCGTCCGGGTTGGCCTCGAGCGCCATCAGTTGTTGCTCGATCTCGGCCATGTTTTCGTTGCTCTCGACCAGAAACTCGTTCAGCAGTTCTTCATCCATGCCTTGCTCCTTTCGGGCCGCCTCGACGGTTTTTTGACGCGGTGTCCGGTGTCGCCGTCAAAACAGCATGCCGCCGACCATCTCGACCAGCGCATCCGGCTCGAACGGCTTGACCAGCCATGCCGAGATGCCGGCTTGATGCCCCACAGCCTTCTTTTCCTCGCCCGATTCGGTGGTCAGCATCACGATGGGCGTTTCGGCGTAGGCCGGCAGCTCGCGGATGCGTTGCACCATGGTCAGGCCGTCCATGTTCGGCATGTTCAGATCGGTCAGGATCAGGTCGTAGGGTTCGGACGCCTGTTGGGCCTTGGCCAGCCCCTCGGCGCCGTCCTTCGCCTCCTCGACCGCGAAATCCACCGCGCTCAACGTGCGCTTGACGGTGATGCGCACCATCGCGGAATCCTCGACAATCAGTATTCTGGGCGCGCTCATAGTTCACTCCTCAGCACCAGTCGTTCTTCTTCCATCACATAACGCCCTTCCACCGCTTCGCGCCAGCGGGGCTCGCCCGTGGCCTCGGGCGCGGCCTCGGCCCAATCGGCCAGGCAGCTTTCCACATTGCGCAGCCGCTGCATCACGCGGTCGATGTTTTGCAAATCGGTCAGCGCGGCCATGATGTCGTCGGCCAGCGCGCCGCTTTCATCCTTGTCCATCGCCTCGGCCAGCTTCACCAGCCCCGCCTCCGAGCTGCGGCCCAGCAGTTCCAGCGCCTCGCCGACCTGCTTGTGCAGGATGCGCAGCAGCCGTTTGTCGGCCGCCTGCGGCCAGGGTGATTCGGGCATCAGCTCTCCCTCCTTCACGTCGTCGCGCCGGGCCGGAAGCGCCGGCGCGGCGGGCGGTGTTTCGCCGTCTGCGTCGGCGGCGCATTCGCTTCCGGCGACTTCCGCGGCTGGCTTGCCGGAGACCCCGGCTGTTGTTTCGGCCACGTTCGTTTCAGCAACTTCCGTGCCGGGCTTCGGGGTTTCACGCATGTCCGGTTCAGGTTTCTCCCCTGTCGCGTCCGGCGCGTCCGGCGTTTGTTGCGCCGGTTCCTGTTTCGGTTTATCGGCGAGCGCGACCGAAACTTTTGTTTCCATGCCGGCGCCCGTGTCGCCGCGATCGTCTTCGGTGTCGTTCAGCACGCCCCGGCGGCAGAACAACAGCCGTGCGGCCTGCGCCGGGGGCGGCATTTCGCGCATCGGCGCACCGGCCAACACGCGCATGCGGCTGCCCGCGTCGCGCGTGTCGGCCGGAAAGGCGCGATCCAGCAGGCGCATCAGCGGGTGTGGCGCGTCTTCCTCTTCGGGCAGCATGCAGGCGGCGAGCATCCAGCCGCGCCGCCATGCCTCGCGATGGATCTCCTCCCAGCCGGCATCCTCGCGCGCCAGGATGCGGGAAGCGTCCACGCCCTCGACGATGACCGCGTCGCCCAGCACCACATGCATGAAATCGAAGGCGCATCGCTCGCTGCGCATGGCCTCGCGTTCGCCGGCGTGCAGGGTGCGCGCCAGCATCTGCCGGGCCATGAACACGTCGTGGAACGCATCCGGCGATCCCACATGCACTTCCAGCCGCGCATGGCTCCGGGCCGCCTCGCGCAGCGAGGGCAGGTTGTCCGCCGAGCGCGGCAGCACCATCACTTTGGGCGGCGTCCACCATTTCACGCTGGCCTTGCGCGCATCCAGCAGCCGGGCGATTTCGTGAAACCACAGCTCCAGCGTCGAGTCCTCGTTGTCGCGTCCGGTTTCCTCGGGGTAAAGCATGATGACCTTGCAGCCCTTGAGCAGCGGCGTCAGCGCGCCGGCATCCAGCCCGTCCCACGCATGCACCCGCACCTCCAGCCGGCATTGCGGCGCGTGGTCGGCCACATGGGCCGCGGCTTCGTCCATGCGCGCGCGCTTGGCCGCCATCGCGTCTTCGTCGCCCGGCGTGAGCAGGTGAACCGCGAGCTTGTGGTGCTTGAGCGCCATTTCCTCGACCATCGCGGGCAGGCCGTCGTGCCAGCCGACGAAGATCATCTTCAAATCCCATTTGTCCGGCCAGGTGAAGTCCGCGAGCGGCGGCGAAGCCGGTTCGGCGTCGTCGTCCGCGGTCGGTTCCAGCGCGTCGCGCATCAGACTCTCCCAGCCTTCCGGCTCGCATCCCAGCGCCAGCACGTCGGTGATTTCCACCGGCGCGCGCAGCTTGCGCAGGTCGGCGAAGAGCGTGAAGCGGCCCTCCGTGTCGCGCGCGGCGAGCAGGTTCAGCCCCTGCGCGAAACACCGCCCAAGCCACGCGCCCAGATCGGCCTCGCCTTCGGCATGCACGATGCGGCTGGAGGCGCCCGCAGGCACGATGCGCGCGGGCCACGGCCGGGCATACAGGCCCGTTTCGCCGTTCACCGCGTCCATCATCCGCATGCCCAGCTCCGGCATGTGGGCGCAATGGTGCATCTGATAGAGCATGCGCGCCTTCAGCGCCGCCGAGTCCACCGTTTCCATGCCCAGCGCCTGCTCGAACACCGCCCGCGCATGCGCCGGCGGCGCGTTGTCGCACACCACCAGTCCCGGGGCGCCGCCTTGCCGGCGAAGCTCCCGCGCCAGCGCGTGCAAGTCGGCTATCTCGCGCGCCGTGTCATCCGACCACGCGCGCTGAAACAATACTGCGCCGCGAATGCCGCTCAGGCGAAAGCGCGCCAGCACCTCGCGGCTGCCGGGTCTGATTTCGCGAATCGCCAGCCAGCGGCCCAGGGCGCGCGCGCCGTCCCGCGCCTTGCCGGTGAAGATCCAGACCGATGCGAACGACCGGCGCATGCGCGCGCACATGCGGTCGAAGGCGCGCAAGATTGCGATGGCCTGTTCGTTGTCGCCGGCCAAAAGCAGCGATTCGCGCGCCGAGAGCGGCGAGTTGGCCAGCTCTTCCAGCAGGTAGTGCATCACGTTCGATCCCAGCCCCACGAACAGCGCAAAGAAGAACACGCCGGAGAGCACGATGATCATTGTCAGCACGGCCAGCCATGGCGAGAAGGCGTCCGCCGGCGCGCTGCCGGGGTCGAGCAGGAGTCGGAAACCGTAGAACAGCACCTGCCACGGCGCGTAGTCGTGACCGCCGATGGCGCCGTCGTCGGTCAGGTCCATGCGCGGATAGACCCACAGCACGGCCGCGGCGGTGGCGGCCATCAGCAGCGCGAACATGCCGGTGAGCATGGTCGCTTCCTTGCGCACCGCGTCGCGCGCGGCCACGCGTCCCAGCGCGCCGGCCAGGTTTCCCAGCGGGTTGAGCATGACCAGAAACCGCGCTGCGCGCAGCCCGGCCCACGCGGGCGACACGCCGTCCACCACGCCCAGGAGCGGCACGACCGCCAGCGCGTCGAGCGCGGCAAACGCCAGCTCCGCGCGGCGGCGGGCCGGCGATTCCACCACCCGCGCGGCGGCGAAGGCGCGGCAGGCGGTTTCAACCAGCAGCGCCACGCCGGCATACAGCGCGACAGACGGTGTCAGCATGGCCAAGAGCGCCAGCGCCAGCGCCGCCAGCGCCATCCCGGTGGAATAGACCATGGCGTCCAGCGACAGAAAGCGGAACACCCGCAGCATGCGCAGCATGTACATGCCGCGCGCCACCCGCGCAAGGCGGAGCCACATGCCGCCGGCCAGCCATGAGCCGGGCGTGAACGCGGCGAAGAACAGGCTGGCCGTGGCCAGCGCGTCCAGCGCCAGAAACCACGCCTCGCCGCCCATGCTTCGCTCGCGGGCGCGCGCCAGGGCGCGCAGCGTGATGATGCGGGCGATCGTTTCGAGGGCGAAGAAACAAGCCAGCGCCGCCAGCAGTGGCTGCGCGCGGGCGATGGCGGCCACGGCCAGCGCCGCCATGATGATCAGCGCGTAGCGGGGGTGGCCGAACACGCGCTCGGCCAGCGCCAGCCATTCGCGGCGCCGCGTGTCGCGGGCCGGGTTGCGAGGCGCGGCGTCCTGGCCTGTTTCCGGCGCTTCGGGACGCGGGGCGGGCGTCAGCGTGGCCGCCGGATCGCTCCGACGCTCCGACGCCGGGGGTGTGGCGACGCCGGCGGGATCGGGGCGCGGCGTATCGCGGCGCACGGGTGCGCCGCCTAGTCGCGCAACGAGGCTAAAAAATCGGACACCTGCCGGCTCAGGCCCTCCGATTTCTCATGCACCATGCTGGAGGCCTCCAGCACCTCGCTGGCGGCCTTGCCGGTCTCGTCGGCCGCCTGCTGCACGCCGGCGATGGTTTCCATCACCTGATGCGAGGCCTCGCTGGCGTATTGGGCGCTGCGGGCGATTTCGTTCGTGGCCTGATTCTGCTCGTCGGCCGAGGCCAGAATGGTGCGGTTGATGCGGTTCATCTTGTCGATGACCTCGCCAATGCGCGCCACGGCTTCGGCGGCCTGGCCGCTCTTGCTCTGGATTTCATTGATTTGCCGCGCGATCTGTTCGGTGGCGCGGGCGGTCTGGTTGGCCAGCTCCTTCACCTCGCCGGACACCACCGCGAATCCGCGTCCGGCCTCGCCGGCGCGCGCGGCCTCAATGCTGGCGTTCAGCGCCAGCAGGTTCGTCTGCTCGGCGATGTCGGTGATGACCTTGATGATGTCGCCGATCTCGCGCGCGGATTCGGTGAGCCTGTGCATGATGGTATTGCTGGATTCGGCCTCTTTCGCGGCCTGGTCGGAGATCTCCACCGCGTCGTTCACCTGCCGGGTGATTTCGGCGATGGAGGCCGACAGCTCCTCGGCGGCGCTGGCCACGGTGGACACGTTGTGCGCCGCCTCGCTGACGCGCTCCTCCACGGCCTTGGCCTGCGCCGAGGACTGCTCGGCCATCGAGGACAGGGTTTCGGAAGACGACTGCATCTGCCGCGACGAGGCGGTGAGATCCTGCACCACCGCGCCGATGTGGTGCTCGAAGGCGCGGGCGATTTCCTCCTGTTCGGTCACATCCTTCCACGCCACCATGATATGCGCCCACTCGCCCCGGGCGTCGTTCACCGCGTAGGCGCGGAAGGCGATCTTGCGGTCGGCGGCGTCGAAATGCGCCGAATGCGGCAGGTTGCCGCGGTCGGCCAGCAACTTGCGCTGGTGGGCCGGGTTCTTGTGGAAGATGTCGATGTGTTGGCCGACGATCTCGTCCGCCCGGCAGGGCAGCGCGCTCTCAATGCTGCGGAACAGGTTCAGCGCCGCCGGGTTCATGTAGGTGATGGTCAGGCTTTCGCGGTCGGCCAGCATGATGGCGTCCGGCATCAGCTCCACCACCTGCCGCAGCATGAACGCCTGGATCACCGATTGCTTGAGCTTGTCGAACGCCTCGACCAAGGTGTCTGTCACGCCGGCCATGCGCACGTCGGAGAGATCGTGGGAGACGTCGCCGTCGTCCAGCGCGTCCATCGCCCGGGCGATGCGGCCGAGCGGGCGGGTGATGGACACCGCCAGCCAGCGGATGACGCCGACGACCATCGCCAGCACCAGCGCCAGCAGGCTCCAGTAGGTGACGGTGGAGGACGAACGCACGTCCTTCGTTTGCCGGCTCAGATCCTCCAGCTTCTGGCTCAGTTGCCGATCCAGTGATTCCAGCGCCTGCGAGGCGCGGATGCCGGCCTGGCGCAGTGCGTCGCTGGCCTGTGCGAGACGCTGGCTGGCGTCCACATAAGCCAGGAAACCGTCGCGATAGGCGGCCATGGACGAGGCGATGGCGGCGCGTGTGCCGGCCGGCAGCCGGGTGGCCGCCAGCTGCCGCTCAAACTGCGCCATGCGCTGGCGCCATTTGTCCGCGTATTTCTGTTTGCCGCGGATGATGAAGTCTTTCTCGTGCCGGCGCAGCATCAGCATGGTGATGGTGAGCGGATCGGCGTGCGCCTGCTTCAGCTCCGCCTCGGCCCGGTGCACGGCGTCGCGAAGCCGGCCGCGCAACCCCTCGGTTTCGGATTCTCCCAGCGTCTTGCGGGCCTGGCGCAGTTTCCGCCATGCCTGCTGCATGCCATCCATGGTTTTGTCCACTTTGTCGAGACCGGCGGAGAAGACAGGATCGCTCAGCTCCTGCGCCAGCCTGCCCGCATCCTGTTGCATGCGCCGGAAGGCCGTTTCAGCCCGCCGGCCGGCTTCTGCCAGGCCCGTGCGGGCGTACATGGCGCCCAGCTCCGCGGCCAGGGGCGCCTCGCCGGCCAGGCCGTCCAGCGTTTCCATATGGCGGCTGGCGATGACGCTGAGGTCGTCGATTTCGGTGAGTTGCTGAACCGTGCGCTGGTGGAGCCAGCCCAACAGCAGCGTGGCGGTCGCGACCATGCCGATGATGATCCACAGCCGATGGCTGATGTTGATGCGCTCCAGCCATGAATGCCGGCGACGGTTGTCGGCGGTGTCGGGTGTGCTGGTTGTCTGGTTCATGTGTGCCCTCCGGTTTCTCTCTCCCGCGCGGGGCGCGTGGAAAGCTTATCGCCGGAAACAAAGCAAACTTGAGGCCAGATGACGCGGCCGCGCTCAGGAGGACGAGGGCGCGATGTCCACGCCTTCGGGCAGGCGCGCGAGATCGGCGGGACGGAGGCGCACTGTCAATTCCATGACATCGCCCCGGCATTCCTGGCGCAGCACCCGCCCCTTGCGATGGCAGAGCGCCAGCGCCTTGCCGTCGGCGGCGGGAATGCGCAGCGTGACTTCGCGCATGCCGGATTCGAGCCAGCGGGCCAAAAGCGCGCGCAGTTCGTTCACCCCCTTGCCGGTGCGCGCCGAGATGGCCACGCGGCTGTCGGCGATCTCCGGTGTGATGCGCGAGCGCACGCGCGGCGCGAGGTCGGTTTTGTTCCACACTTCGATGACCGGCGGCATCAGGTCGCCGGTCAGACCCAGATCGCGCAATGTGGCCTCCACCACGCGGCCCTGCGCCACGGCTTCGGGGTCGGATGCGTCGCGCACATGCAAAATCAGGTCGGCCTCCACCACCTCCTCCAGTGTGGCGCGGAAGGCCTCGACCAGCTCGTGCGGCAGATCCTGCACGAAGCCCACCGTGTCCGAGAGCATGGCCTCGCGACCGCCGGGCAGGCGGATCTTGCGCAAGGTGGGGTCGAGCGTGGCGAAGAGTTGATCGGCCGCATGCACATGCGCCCGGCTCAGGCGGTTGAACAACGTGGACTTGCCCGCGTTGGTGTAGCCGACGAGCGCGATGGTCGGCAAGCCCTTGCGCGCGCGGCCGGCGCGCTGGATGGCGCGCATGCGGCGCACCTTGTCCAGTTCCTTTCCGATCTGGCGGATGCGGTCGCGGATCATGCGCCGGTCGAGCTCGATCTGGCGCTCGCCGGGGCCGCCCAGAAACCCGAAGCCGCCGCGCTGGCGCTCCAGATGTGTCCACGAACGCACCAGCCGGCTGACCTGGTAGTTCAGGCTGGCCAGCTCCACCTGAAGCGCGCCCTCGCGGGTGCGGGCGCGGGCGGCGAAGATTTCCAGAATCAGGCCGGTGCGATCCACCACCTTGGCGTTCCAGGCCCGCTCCAGATTGCGCTGTTGCACCGGCGTGAGCGCGTGATCGACCAACACGACCGCCGCCTCGTGCGCGGCGACGAGCCGGCGCACTTCCTCCACCTGGCCCGGGCCCAGCAATGTGCCGGGCCGGGGGGCGCGCACCGGCAGGCGGATGGCGGTGGCCACATCGCAGCCGCCGGCATCCGCCAGTCGGAGGAACTCTGCGGCGCGCGCGTCTTGGGCGATGGCGTCGGCCGGCGGGTGCGTGCCGGTCGTTTCCGGATGGACAACCACGGCGGCGTCGCGCGTCGCCGGTGTTTCCTCCATGCCGCTCATGCCGCGCCCGGGCCGCACAGCGCCCGCAGGATGCGCGGCGCGAGCGCATCCGCGCGCCCGCGCGTGGCCCGCGGCGTTTGGTGGGTGAACCAGGTGACCTGGCGCTTGGCGTAGCGGCGCGTGGCCGTGATG